>JAIVHP010000439.1 GCA_020201045.1 Flavobacteriales bacterium | reverse complement strand
GGTTTTGCCCTCGGATTTTTCGATAAAATGATCTAAATCGATAAAGGAAGCGCCCAGCTTCGAAGCGATTTTCTTGCCCAAACTTGTTTTGCCAACCCCCATATACCCGATAAGAAATACCTTCATTTAAGCGATAAGATTAATTTCGCGGTAAAATAAAGCAATATGCGCGCTATTCCTGTTAAAGACAAGAAGACTTTAAAAGCTTTTCACCGCGTTCCGGAAATCATTTACGCCAACGACCCGAATTACATCCCCCACATCAGGCAGGACATCGATAAGGTTTTTGATCCGAAAAAGAACAAGCTCCTAGAGGAAGGCAAAGCCCAAAGGTGGGTTTTTGAGAATAATGACGGGCAGTTGGTTGGACGGATTGCCGCATTTATCAATCCCAAAACGGCATTTACGGAAGACCAGCCCACGGGCGGAATGGGTTTTTTTGAATCGCTGAACGATCAGGAGATGGCCAATTTCATTATCGATACGGCCAGGGATTGGCTGGAGAAAAATGACATGGAAGCGATGGACGGTCCGGTAAATTTGGGCGAGCGCAATCAGTTTTGGGGCTGCCTTACCAAAAACTTCACCGACCCGAATAGTTACGCCATGAATTACAATCTGCCCTACTACCCCGAACTCCTGGAGAATTACGGGTTTAGAACTTACTTTGAGCAATACCTCTACAAGCGGCCTACCCAACTTCCCGTGCAGGAAGTTTTTCAGCGAAAGCTGAACCGGCTTATGAAAATTCAAAAGGTGGAGTGCGACAACATCGAAGGGCAATCGCTGGAGAAAGTAACCGACGATTTTTTGCACGTTTACAACGGCGCCTGGGGCGGCCACGATAATTTTAAGCCCATGAAGCGCGATGCGGCTAAAAAGATCATGAAGTCGCTCAAACCCGTTATCGATAAGCGCATCGTTATTTTCGCTTACAACGAAGGCGAGCCGATTGGTTTTTTCGTGAATATTCCGGAGTTGAACGAGATATTTAAATATGTAGACGGCAACTTAAACTGGCTGGGGAAGCTCAAATTTTTATACCACAAGTGGAAGGGAACGCCTCGCACCATGGTGGGAATTGTGTTTGGAGTGGTTAAAAAATGGCATGGAAAAGGTGTAGAAGGGGCAATGATCAACTGGTCGGGAGAGTATTTGAAAAAAAATAATTGCTACGACGAGATTGTGATGACGTGGATAGGCGACTTCAATCCGAAGATGATAAAAGTATGCGAAAACCTTGGTGCTACGCGATATAGGGAGATGAAAACGTACCGGTATTTATTCGATCGGAGTAAACCATTTGAGCGTTGTCCGGTTATAGAATAGCGTAAAATGAAAGCGGGGTGAAATTTTCCTTTGCCAGATTGCATGAAGCCATTATATTTGCACCCGCATTTACGGCAGCGATTCCGTAGCTCAGCTGGTAGAGCAACGCCCTTTTAAGGCGTGGATTCTTAACAGGATGATCTTTTTTTTTTGGAATAAAATAAGTAGACCAACGAATAATAGCTGGGGCGAGAAGTCTATCCGCCAGAGGCGGGAGCCCCAGCGGGATCACAACGAAAAGATCATTCTTAACAGGATGGTCTTTTTTTTGGACTAAAATAAGTAGACCAACGAATAATAGCTGGGGCGAGAAGTCTGGACTTCCTTAATGCCCCTTAATGTCTTAATGTTTCTCTTTTCTTTCTCAACATTAAGGTATTAAGGCTCATTAAGACAAATGCGCGGAGTAGGTTTACATAAGGCCTTTAACACGCTGCTGCCACACCGCTCCTGATTTTTCCTTTGTTCCGAAATACTCATTGCGTTCGCATAACCACGCCCTTCTTGCTCTTGCCTGCCTAAAGGCGAGGCAGGCTCTAAACTCTTGCTGTACTAATCCTTAAGCCCATAACGCGGAGTAGAAATTCGTCAACAATGCTATAGCCTCTTCAATCCCAACACTTTGAAATGAATACTTTACCGCAGGAGTGGATAATTCTATGTCTGCGACGGTTTACATAAGCAACCTTAATAGACTGGTTTTGAAATAATGATTCATTATTGGAGTGGCTGTATCAAAGGTTCGGCGGCGATTACCCAGGACCATCGGTGGATTCAGAATGAGAAGAATACTGCGGTAGGAGTTTAATTGTCAAGACATCGTAAAAAAGTTTGAGATCCCTCGCTGCGCTCGGGATGACAAGCCACCACCCCTGTCCTCCCAAGGCGATCTGTCATCCCGAGCGGAGCGAGGGATCTTTTGAATGGTGCCCTAAACAGAAATTCTAGCCTTTGCACTTGAAAACAGAAATTCGATTTGAAACAGGAGCGCTTTTTTTATTACAAGCCTTGATCGATGCATGTGCTATATCATTCCCAATACAGCGAGGGATCTTTTGAATGATGCCCTAAACAGAAATTCTAGCCTTTGCATTTGAAAACAGAAATTCGATTTGAAACAGTATTGCTTTTTTATGACAAGCCTTGATCGATGCATGTGCTATATAATTCCCAATACAGCGAGGGATCTTTTGAAAAGTGCTCTAAAGAGGAATTGCAGCCATGGCAATCGAAAGCAGGGGTTTGATCTGAAATGACGAGGCTTTTTTACTACTAACTCCCAATTAAAACATACGCTGTGTCATTCATCACTCTGCTCAGAACCCTTTAAATAGCGCCCGGGCTTTATTTTTCTGGACCGATAGAATCAGACTTTTCAACTTTTCATAATTAAGTACGTATATTTGTACGTAATAAATAATATTTGATAAAAATGATTGCAGCAAATTATTCAGAATTTCGCACCGGACTGAAAAAGTATTTAGACAGTGTTGAAGACGATAACGAGACGCTAATCATCAAGCGGAAAAGTGGAAAAGGCACCGTACTGATTTCGCTTGATGAGTACAATTCAATAATGGAGACATTGCACTTATTAAGTTCCCGAAAAAATGCCGGCAGACTCCATGAATCCATTCAGCAAATGAAATCGGGAAAGACCGTCAGGCCAAAATTAGACGATTAATATGGTTCTAACTTTTACTGAAAATGCATGGGAGGACTACAACTATTGGCAAAAAACGGATAAGAAAATGGTCAAAAAGATTAATGACCTTATTAAAGCCATAAAAAGAATTCCATTTGATGGACCTGGCAAACCTGAGCCTCTAAAATATGATTTGGCAGGATTTTGGTCGAGAAGAATAGATCAGGAACACCGACTCGTGTACCAGATCATAGATAATGAGTTGTTTATATACGCATGTAGATATCATTATGATATTTAGAAAGTTCGCGTCGGTGCTTTAACAGGCTGCTTAATGCTTCTTAATGTTTCTCTTTTCTTTCTCAACATTTAGGTATTAAGGCTCATTAAGCCCATAGCGCGGAGCGGGTTTTTGCCGCATGGGCATAACCTTTCTATTCTACAATAAGCTTTGACGTTCCTAAAATCCTCCCGGCGTCTAATACCTGAACCAAATAAAAACCCGGCTTGAGACTGGAAACATCTAACTGTTGGCCATTTAATGTCTGACTTAAAACCAGCCTGCCGGAAGCATCGCGGATTTGGACGGTGGGGTTGGTAGCAATCCCAGTCTCTTTACTTTGAATGATAAATTGGTCTGTGGCCGGGTTGGGATAAAGGGTAAAATACTTTCCGATCGTTTCCTGGTCGGTGCTTAAAAAACCCGGATTGAGTTTTACCAGGCTGTAATGGGTTTGCCCCATAAACTCGCTAAAGGTTCCACCAATAAGCAAATCTCCATTCTCCAATTCTTTTACATCGTAAATA
>JAIVHP010000223.1 GCA_020201045.1 Flavobacteriales bacterium | reverse complement strand
AACTCTGAGCGACGAAGGAGCGCTCACGACCAGCAGGCGGAAAGGCTCGTGGGAGCGGAGTAATGGTGGTGTGGTCAACCTGGAATTGGTAAGCTTTAGGTTGCAGGTAACATTACGAGCTGGAGAGGTTTAAATGCAATTGGCAATAGTAATGTGGAAACTGGGGGCTTGTGAGATTTATACTTGGCGAGATGCGCTGCGAACTGATAGGCTTTTAGGGCAATGGGCAAGATGCAATTAGGGTTTTCTACTCAAGTGGATGTCTCAGGAAACCTTTTCCAAGGTTTGAGTCCACTCCGAAATCTCATTTTTATAAACCCGACATAATTCGCGATTCTGGAAAATGGGGGACGATTTGATTGAAGGAGATTTTAATCCGTTTCAAGATTGACAAAAATTGACCCTTGACGTCCCATTTTAGGTAAAAGATGATTGTTTTTGGCCAAAGTGCTGTCGATTTTTCGCTTTCGTGCGAATGCTTGAGTATTCTGACGAAGTTGACCCATAGACAGCGCGCATTTGCCCACATTTTGTGCTTGATCAGATTCCGGTATCTTGTTTTGTTATTGTTGTAATGGTAGCCCAGCTGAAATATGGTTGCTTCCACATTGTTGCGTACGTTGAGTACTGATTGTGGTATGGAAGCTACTTTTCTTCTTAGCTCGCAAGCAGTTATCTCTTTTTGCGTAAAGTATCTATACTTTTTTTCTCCTTTGATTCTCCACTTTTCGCCGCTTTTCATCTTCTTTACTTCTACCGGGAGATCTGTTTTCAGGTCTGTTACAGTCAGTTTTCCATTTTCACCCAGCACAAGGTCATATCTTCCTTTGGGCCCTTGAATGGCATTAAGTATAATTTCAGCTTTCATTTTGGCAGCAAATACTTGATTTGAAGGGCTATGGTATGCTCCGTCAGCATGGATTTTTTCCGCCGGATCGCAGAATACGGCTCCTGCCTGCAATACACTTGCTTCAAGAAAATCGTTGTCGATGGCATCTGCTGTTTTTACTTCCACACCACTAATCAGGTTTAATCCTTCTTTGTCGCAGCTTTCTGTCACATTCACGCTGTAACCTTTCACCTTATTGCCGTCCTTGTTCCTGTAGTTGCAGTCGGTATCATGTGGAGATTGGGTGGAGTCCGTTGCTATTGACTCCTTAGGCTTGGGGATGACGGTTTTTTCTTCATCGACATTAAACTGTTCTTCAAAGACCTTCGAAAGTGTAGTGTATTGCTTGTGAGACGAGCCTTTAAACACGGTTACAAGTCTGTAGGCCAACCTGCCTAAGTCAATAAGTCTTACTTTGACATCATCACCGGAACAGCGATAAACAACTTTATTTCCCTTCTCTGCCAGCAGGCTATTGATCAGCTCCATCTGTGAAGTGCTCATTTTGCTTTCAAGATTTGTAATACCGGCTTTGGAGCAAAACAGGCGCAAAGTTTCATGAATCAATTCATACCGGCTCAGCCAGGCAATATTGCTGCCTAGCAGCTTGCTGTCCATGCGGATGCTTCGTCCGCTTACTTGAAAATCATTTGCCTGACCCTTGGTGACAGCGGCGAAAGTTTCTTCCAAAAGGTTGGGGTTCCCCTGCCTTTCATGATCTACTATCCGCTTGCGAAAAAGGTAGTAGGTGGATTCTGTAGGTATAGGATCGTCGATATTGATCAGTCCCAAGGCTTTTCTGACTAACAGGTTAAACCTGCATTGCTCGAAGAGTTGTAAATCACTCCATCTGTTGGCTTCCTTGAGGATCATCATGGCAACCAAAATCCTTACTGATGCATTGGGACTACCTGTTTTTTCGGAAAATAGCGACGCAAACAGAGATTCGTCAATTCTCAAAGTCACCTGAGTCCTAAATAAATTATGCCAGGAGTCGCTCTGCTCGTAGATATCCTCTGACCTGCCCTTAAGAAAAGAGTTCGGATTGCTGAATACGTCTAGTTGAGATTTGGCTGAAGTTTTCTTGAACATTATGGAGTTGTTATAATCTGTAATATAGGCTTTTAAACCCATTTATCGGTATAAAAAAACGAAATAAATCTGTAACTTTTCAAATTAGAAAACTTCATGGAATACTTTTCGGAGTGGACTCAAGGTTTTGAACTTTGGAAAAGTTCTCAAAATGCTAATTACGGCCGCAAGTAAACGAATATTAGCAGCTTACATTAAACCCATTAAAACCCGCAACCCACACCCCCATTGCATTTTGCGCAGCAAAATATTGCCAATTGCCAATTGCCTATTGCCCATTGCATTTAAACCTCTCCAGATCGAAATCCATCTAGCCCGCTAACCCCCCACAAATTCCGAGCTACCACACCACCGCTCCTAATGAATACCCCGCCCCCTCATTTCTTAACAGCGATTTTAACAAGCCATCAAAAAAACCCGTACTTTTGCGGCGTATTTACAAAACGTGAATCACTCCGAAGCGCCAAGTTTTTCTTCTCCAACCCGCACTTCAAAAACTTCTGTCAAATTCAGGCAGCAGTTTATCACCCCATTTTTATTCATTATTATTTCAACATGACATTTCAAGATTTACAACTTATACAACCGCTTCTTCGCGCTATAGAAGGAGAGGGATACGATACGCCAACTGCTATTCAGGCCAAGGCCATACCGCCGGCGCTCAAAGGGCAGGATATACTCGGTTCGGCCCAAACGGGAACGGGAAAAACGGCGGCATTTGCGCTTCCGATAATCCAGCAGATCAGCCAGCAAAAGAAAAACGGGAAACCCCATCAAAATCTCTACGCCCTCATTGTAACGCCCACGCGAGAACTCGCTTTGCAGATCGCCGAAAGCTTCGATGTTTACGGCAAATACACCGACGTAAAGAGCGCCGTGGTTTTTGGCGGGGTGGCTCAAAAATCGCAAACCGATGCCCTTCGTCGAAAACCCGAAGTGCTTATCGCAACGCCGGGACGGCTGCTAGACTTGATCGACCAACGCCATATTTCGCTTTCGCAAATCGAATACTTTGTGCTTGACGAAGCCGACCGCATGCTCGATATGGGTTTTATTAACGACATTAAAAAAATTCTGAAGCTCCTGCCCCGCAAGCGACAGACCCTTTTCTTTTCGGCTACGATGCCCAATAAGATTGTGAAACTCTCCAGAGAGATTCTGCACAACCCGCAC
>JAIVHP010000438.1 GCA_020201045.1 Flavobacteriales bacterium | reverse complement strand
GGAGAAATTAGCGGTATTAACGTTAGCAATTTTCCAGGTTGGTACGACACCTTTTACCGACCGGGCAAAGAAATTGCGGCAATAGAAGACTGGGATGAACGCGTGAATAAGATTGCGGAAGAAGCTCCAGACTGGAATATAGGTGCCATTGCCGGAATTCCATCCTGGGTTTTGCTTATGCTACAGCGCGTGGTGGAGAAAAATGGGGTAAAAAATATACACGAAGTGTGGCCTAATTTCTCCGTTTACTCCAGCGGTGGGGTCGCATTTGAAACGTATCGCACCGATTTCGAAGCAATTTCAGGTAGAGAAATAACCGTAATGGATACTTACCTGGCCTCAGAAGGATTTGTCGCCTACACCGCACGACCGGGAACAATGGCCATGCAACTCGCCCTTGAGCACGGTTATTTCTATGAATTTATCCCATTCGACGCGAGAGGGGTAGACGAGATGGGTAATTTGCTCGAAGATCCCGAATCACATCAACTCAACGATGTAACCACCGGACAGGAATACGTGCTTGTACTTTCAACCTGCGCTGGCGCCTGGCGCTATCAAATTGGCGACGTGATTAAATTTACATCGCTTAAGCCCTATGAAATTGTAATTACCGGACGCACCAAGTTTTTCTTAAATGTAGTTGGATCCCAACTATCCGAAGAAAAAATGGACAACGCTATTTTAGAAACTTCAAAAGCCCTTAATGTAAGTGTAAACGAATATTCCGTTGCTGCAATTAAAAACGAAAATGGAGATTACATCCACCAGTGGATAGTGGTTTCAAACAATGAAATAGACGCTACCAAATTCAAAAAATTGCTGGATAATAGTTTGATGGAATCCAATAAAAATTACAAAGTGGCGCGGCAAAAGGCACTAAAAGACATCCGTGTGCATGTTATTGATAAAGCACAATACAAGGGTTATTTGGCGGCAGATAAGAAGGTGGGAGGACAGGTAAAAACTCCAAAAGTGATGAGCGCTGAAAAGATGGAGAAATTTCTCGAATTTCTCTCATCATAGTTTTGGTTCGATAGGCGTCTTTTCTTCAATGCACAGCTCCACGTCTTCGATAGACATGTAGAACTTCATAATTTTTTCTTTGTAGGCATCTTCGAGCAAATCGTTTTCGAGAATAAAGACTTTGGTGGCCAGAATTTCATTGTGAAAATCGTGATCGATTGCAATTTGATCGGCGCGGTGTTCTGCTTTGCGCTTAAATTTATTTGAGGAGATGTATTTTAAACCGAACCCTATCATCCCAAAATTGGAGTAAGGGGCGTAGTCTACTACATGTCCCAATTCGTGTGCAAACCAGCCTTTCAGAACTTCACAGGGAACTTGCTCAACGCGCAAACTGTCGCTATCTCTTACAAATTCTCCGACTTTTATCCGGTAGGTTTTGATACCCGTAAAAAAACCCTTAAAGGTAACTACCGGCTGAGCCTGCATGGTAGATTTCTTTACCGGTTTCTGCTCCAGCTCAATGTTAAAATCGTGGAGTGATTCGTATTCCCGAACCACATCGAGAAACGCTTGTTGAATATGTGAATTTTCAATATTGAGAAATTCTACGTTCATGCTATCGTTTTTATTCGCCAGATCAGATTCCAGGGGTTCAAGGCGTTCTGAGTTCACGCCAAACGAAGTTAGCATCGTGGTGCTAATTGCACCGATCACTATTATCCACCACAACTCAGATTTGTTTAATTGAAATGCCATTGTTATGTTTCTACAATTCCCGTTCCATAAAGTTGCGAATTACGGGTAAAATTTTCACTAAAAGCCCTTGACTATTTCGAGCCAACGCAATGCGTGAGAATCTTTACAATCTTTGTATTTCAGAAGGTAGATTAGCACATTAAATTTACTTTCTTTGCATGTTTTCAGCAAATAACTCGCGCTTTTGGTTCAAATGCCTGCACATAAAATCATCTTTATCGCAAGTCTTTGCGCTGCTCTGCTCGGCAGTTTCAGCATAGATGTTGTTGCAGACCACACGCCTGATTTCATCGAAATGTCTGGACTTCAATTCGAAGCAGATACAGATATCGGTGAAGACCATTCTGGTTGTGACGACGACGTAAGCCCACATAGCGGACGTTTAATCAGCCATAGCTCTAAGGGCTCACATCAAATTCCGTCTACTCCATTTGCCGAAAATGAACCTTCGAGTATTCTAACCCTTTCCGCCACTTAAAGAAAGATTTACCAGCAAGTATTGTAGTTTTCTTAGTAGCACTCCCGCTGTGTTTAGGTATTGCCCTGGCATCGGGCGCGCCGTTGTTTTCGGGACTTATTGCCGGTATTGTTGGGGGTATCGTAGTTGCCGCTTTGAGTGGTTCAGCACTCGGGGTGAGCGGCCCCGCAGCCGGATTGGCCGTTATTGTACTCGACGCGATAAACGACCTGGGCAGTTGGGAGATATTTCTCGTTGCCGTTGTTCTCGGCGGTATTATTCAATTGATATTGGGTTTTGCCCGAGCCGGTATTATCGGTTATTATTTCCCCACATCGGTTATTCGCGGAATGCTCACCGGTATTGGGATTATCATTATTCTAAAACAGATTCCACACGCCCTGGGTTATGATTCGGACCCGGAAGGAGACATGAACTTCTTTCAGCCCGACGGTGAAACTACTTTCTCTGCGTTGTTAAGCGCCGTAGACAATATTTCTATGGGACCTACGATTATCGGTGCCGTGTCTATGGCAATTCTAATATTGTGGGAGCAGCCCTTTGTCAAAAAGTCAAACTTTTCTACCCTTATTCAGGGGCCACTTGTGGCAGTTTTGGCTGGTATAGGTTTGAATCTGGCATTTAAAGGCGCGGGGGAGTTTGAAGTATCTGCAGACCACCTGGTTTCCATTCCGGTTGCCGGTTCTATTGGTGATTTCATTGGTCAGTTTACCTTTCCAGACTTCTCGGCCCTGCAAAATGCCGATGTTTATGTAACGGGAATTGTAATTGCTGTTGTGGCCAGTTTAGAAACTTTGCTCAGCGTAGAAGCGACCGACAAACTCGATAAACAGAAAAGAATTACCCCAACAAACCGGGAGTTAAAGGCGCAGGGCGTTGGAAATATTATTTCGGGTTTTATAGGCGGACTGCCCATTAC
>JAIVHP010000222.1 GCA_020201045.1 Flavobacteriales bacterium | reverse complement strand
GCTCACCCTGATCGCCGATTAAGAAGAGCCTGAACTGCGGAGCGCTTTCCGGAAGTTCGGCGAGCGTCGCATCATCGCTCACCCAGGTTTTGGATGTAGCGCAGGATGCGATGACAATCGTGATGGCGATGACAAAGAATGAATGTCCGGGGTGATTTCTTTTAAACGAAAGCCATAACGCTCGAATCGGATTGGCTACGGATTTAAAAAAACTAATTTGCATTGGATTCCAGATCTTTAAATTTCTTGCCAGTATAGCGCACCATTCCAATCCAAGCTACCGCCAAAACCAAAACCACCAGCGATAGCCAGTGCACATTGCTCAACCCAAATATGGCAGCCATGCCGATATTCAGAAGTACGGAAAGAACTTTGGCTCCGCGCTGTACGAACATATCGATAAATGCTTTGGCTTTGTATTTCACATCCCTTGACGTGGGCGTGTAGAGTGCTTCTTTGGCAGATTGCTGTATGGAGTAGTTCAGACTGTTGTCACTTGCCGACATGATGGTGGCGAAGAGCAGTCCCGGAATAATTAAAAACCCCACTGAAGATACCACAATGGCGAGTGGGAGCATGAGCAGGGCAATGCCAACCCCAAAGCGTTTCATAATCCAGGCGGTAAAAAACATTTGCACCACCACGGAAGTAATGTTTGTGGCCATACCTACCATTCCGAAATAGGCATCGGTTTCCAAACCGCTTTCAACACCCATGGAAATGGCTGCGCTAAGCTGAAAGTCAACGATATTTGAAACGAGTTCATAAACCCCGATGATGCCCGCAATGGAAAGCAAGTACTTGGATTTGAAGACCAAACGCGCACCTTCCCAAACCGACTTGCTTTTTTCTTCCTCTTCTTCTTCCCCCGGCTTCGAATCTTCTTCTTGCCGTTCGTTCGTCTCCCTTCGATCTACGAAGATTCCGAGCGCGATGATTATAAGCATGGGCACCACGCTCGCGAAGAGCAAGGTGTTTCGCCCGGCGCTTTCCACGAGAGTCGTTACCATCGTGGCACCGAATATACCGCCGAAAATACCCCCGAGCCCAATGAAGCCGTAAGCACTTTTGGCCCGCTTCGAAGAGAACACATCGTTGGTAAACGCCCAGAAAAGGGTGACGAGCATCGTATTAAACATATCGCCAAAAACATAGAAAGACCAAATAACAATGGCATTATCGGGCAGGGCTTGCACCAAAAAAGCAAATAGAATAAAAAGCAGAGCAAAGGATGAAGCAATGACACTGATCAGCCACGGTCGGGTGAGTACGCGATAAAGCCAAACAAAGACGAGCACCAGGAGTAGGGCCACCACCATATTCAGCACCTTACCCAACTGTTCAACTTCCGCTCCTTGCAAAACGAAATTGAAAATCTCCAAAGGGTTGTCCTGATAGTAACTCACCATCAGGCCGCGTTTCATGGGTTTTAGCACCCAAAAAACCGCGATGACCAAAAAGAAAAACGAACTGAGCGCAAGCACACTAGGCCATTCGCGCTTGCTTATGCCGCAAGTTTGGTTGTAAAAGGTTTGCAGCACTTTCTTGTACCAGGGAGAGTTTTCGCTACTGCTCATTTTCAAATTATTTCTGACCGAATACGGAATGAGCAAGCTAAGGATTGCATAGGTCTACTGCAGCATTTCAGATCGGAGAATGAAAGTTTTGTCTCCGAGCTTACTTTTAATCGCTTGCAGACGGTTACTACGAACCGTTAATTAGTGTCTGTCTATAGAGTCCATTATCGGCGTTGCACTTCTTTTGTAAACCTGCCTACCGGCCAGGCAGGCAGTCATTGACAATAGTCAACTCCTTAGTTTCCAAAAGTACGTGCGCCCTGCCTACCGCAGGCAGGCTTGCTAATGAACTCTCTAGTTCAGCCACTTGAGTGTAATGACAGACTCTAATTAATGGTCTAGTAAATATAGAGATTTGAAAGTCGTCAATCGGCTTCCCACCAGCCTTTGATGGATTTTCAAGGTAGCCTTCCGGCAAATGAACGCCATAATAGTCAAACGAAGCGCGAATGCCTTCTTCGTAATAATCGTTTACAGCGCCGCTGATCCATCCGCGTTCTGCCGCCTCGGCCAAAGCAAATTGCAACTCAGCGTACTGCATAAATTGACCGTCCACTCCATCGGGCACATCTCTAAACATGCTTCCAAACAGAGATATATCGTTCAAATCTATACCCATTGCGCTTATGGTTTCTCGGTTTTGGCCGTTCCGCAGCCCTTTGTATTCCGGGTTGCCTTCTTGTACACTTGTTTGAGTGGGTTTGTAAAGTACTTCCATTCTTGGATCGTTCCAAAGCTTCAAAATTGAATCTGCGGTGAGCGTCAATCGGTATTCCTGATATAGCCCTAAAGCAGCTTGCGACATGGGAAACTGATTGGGTATAGCGCTCAAATAGGGAAGTACAGCATTGTCTGCATTCGACTCCATCAAGGGAGCAGATGCAGCCAGTTCTTGAAGCTCACTAAAGTTGGAAAGGCGCTTTCCTATCCTAAGGTAATACCTTACGCGGAGTGCATTGGCAAACCGTACCCACTTATCAGGTTCACCCCCGAAAAGCACATCACCCTGAATGGTTTGATCTGTGTTTTCTAAAATAGAAGCAGCTTGTTTCAGGGTAGCTTGAATACCGATTTGCGGATCGGTATAAATAAACTCCTGCGTATCGTATCGGGGCTGAACAATTCCATTTTGCGCATTGATAGCTTCTGAATACGGTACATCTCCCCACATATCCGTAAGCTGCGAAAAAATATAACTGCTCAAAATATCTGCAATGGCATTGTATGCTTCATTGGTTCGCTCACTGCTTTTTATAGACTTCAGGTCGTTAAGCAATCGGTATAGCGTGTTCCAATAGCCGCTATTGGTTCCCATTTCGTATCGATCAATACGCTCAAACTCGACGGCGGCCGCAAATTGGGCCAGGTAATTTGAGCGTCTGAAACCCTGATCATACGTATTCTGATTGGCCAGAACAGAAATGACATTGGCAAGTAAAAATTGGGGCGCCACATTTTCGGGAGCATTCGGAT
>JAIVHP010000437.1 GCA_020201045.1 Flavobacteriales bacterium | reverse complement strand
AACGACTCCAGTTGCGGTGGAAAGTCCCGAAATCCATCGGGATCTGCGCTGCGCTCCGATTCGAAAGTGAAAAATGGCCGTGGGTGCAATAGATAGGTTTTGGATTCCTAAATTCAACCGCGATTGGATAGTCTCGCACTACCTACCAATACTGGACATTCCCCCTTCGGAGGGGTTAGGGGGAGGACATTTGAGCAAGAGTTTAGAGCAGGAGATGAGCGTGCAATCTGCGGAGTATGTCTGAAATCATCTTGAATATTAACACAGAATTTTATCCGCGATTTAAATGGTTAACCCTAAGGGATAATTTCGCTCAAAAGTGATATCTGTCATAGTTTTCACCCGGGTTTTGGGCTTTCTTTGTTGCACACTTAACGGCTTAAATCATGTGGAAGGCTGCATTGCTTTTTCTTTTGTTTCTCCATGGGGTCATTCATTTAATGGGCTTTGTAAAAGCTTTTGACTTCGCCGAGATACAACAGCTTAATTTGCCGATATCAAGAGTTTACGGAGTGTTTTGGCTGGTTGCCGCCGCTCTCTTCGTAGCATCGGGAATGTGCCTATGGCTAAAATGGCCTTACTGGTTTGTTTTTGCCTTTGCCGGTGCTGTGGCTTCTCAGATTCTTATTATTTCTATTTGGTCCGATGCGCGATTTGGAACTATTGCCAATTTGCTGATCTTAATTGGAGCTATAGCGGGGTACGGGATGTGGAATTTTGAGTCGCAGTTTAAAAACGACCTTAGAGAAGCCTTTGAAAAGAGCGCTGGAATGCAAGAAAGTGTCTCACACCGAAGTATTGATGATCTTCCCGATCTTATTGCAGATTACATCCGATTTACGAATCCGAAGGGAATGCCACGCATAGAAAATATGGCTGTGGAATTTGACGGGGCGATGCGCGAAAAGGGTAGAGATTGGTTTCCTTTCAGGGCGCAGCAAGTCAGTTTTTTTGACGAGCCCACGCGTTTATTCTTTATGGAAGCCAAAATGTTTGGAGTACCAGTTCTCGGTTACCACAGATATATGAATGGTGATGCGAGCATGGATATTCGAATTTTGGGTTTAATACCCGTGGCTCATATAAGTGGCCAGGTGATGCGCGAAGCAGAAACCGTAACCGTGTTTAACGACATATGCCTGATGGCCCCTGCTGCACTCACCGATAAACGAATTACATGGGATGAAATCGATTCGACGCGGGTGAGAGCAAGCTTTGTAAACGAAGGCACAACCATTTCTGCCGAGCTGATTTTTAATGATAGCGGCCAATTGGTGAACTTCGTTTCAGACGATCGCACAGCAGTAGCCGATATGAAAAAGTACCGCTTTTCTACACCGGTTTCTGAATACAAGCTTCACGGCGAAATTCGGGTATTGACCCAAGGAGAAGCGGTATGGCATTATCCCGAAGGAGCATTTGCCTATGGTAAATTCCACATCAAACGGCTTGAATACAATGTGAGTGGCGACAGGTTTGGGTTGGATTAGTTCCGCTAGCTAATGCGAAGCAGTGGTTACTGATTGTTTGGTTTTTTCTCAAGGACTAGTTACGCTGTTCGCTGAATGGCAGCGCCATACCATAAAGAAAAAGCGGCAGGGTTATTACCTTTCTTGTTGAGAAGGAATTATAAGCGAATTACAGAAAGTGTGAACGAATCCAAAACTGAAGGATTTGTCCGACGTGTGAAACTCATCTCTTGATAATAAGTTTCCAACTAAGTAGATTATCGTCTTTCTCTACAACTACGGCATATAATCCGTTTACTAAATTTCTGATCGATAGTGAGCGCACATTGAAGACCTGTGTACTTTGTAAGACAATTTTTCCTTGACTATCAAAAATTGTGATGGCTTCAAAGTCATCGTTCCAGTAAATTCGATCGGTGGCAGGGTTTGGGAAAAGATTAAAAGATTCTTTCAATTGACTGTTTGTAGAAGTTGAAATGCACTCTGAAGTACCAAACATTTCATCGCCATTATACTCAGTGAGGATGGATGAGGTGTTTCCATCAATAAAATCGGAGCAGTCTGCACCAATTAACGCATTTGGATTGAAGTATGGAAAATTGGCTTGCAATCCTATTTCTTCAATGAAAGTGAAATAACGCGGAACTCCAGTCAATGCAAAATAGACATCATCAAAAAAGATATCTTCCATTTTCACAACACGATAAAACTCTCCATTGATTTCTTCCTGCGATATTTCGACCACTTCTAAGACCATATCCATCTGACAAGAAAACAGATTCGGAAAATTAATGCTTGAACGGAAGGTTGTGAAGCCATCACCAACTTCCATCCCATTAATAAAAAAGACAAATTCAGTCTCTGCTACTCTTC
>JAIVHP010000295.1 GCA_020201045.1 Flavobacteriales bacterium | reverse complement strand
CCAGCGATGACATTCGAGGCAGCTTAAAATTTGCAGTTCACTTTGAGCAGGATAGCATTTCAACCAGTGGAAATTTAGCTATAGATGAGATTCTCATTCTCAACCTCGAAGAGCGCTACGACTTCCAACCCGTAAAAGCGGAGTTTTACGACTCGTCAGATTCGAGCTTTCTCCAGTTGAATAGTCAATTTGCAGATATCAAGTCGGTTTCGAATCGCGGCTTTTCGGCACTTGGAAATGGTTTAGCCGAATACTACACGGCTGGAAAAAGGCCGGTAGACGATTCAACTTCCTACTGGACACTAGATCTAAAGACAGGAACTCTAGAAGATGCACGAGCCATATTTTTACAAGACCTAAAGGAGTTTGAACCCGCCACAGCTTCCATTAATTACAAAGCGAGCGATAAAAAAATTGCATCTGACATTGTTTTTCCGCTAATCAATTACAGCGGTATAAAAATAGACAGTCTCGAATTCCATTCAGCGGGCGATGAAGAAAGGCTTTCTACAGGGCTCTTTATTAAAGAAACGTCGTACGACAGTTTAAGTGTTGACGCCATAGACCTAACATTGAGCAGAATTGAAAAAGGCGCGCGCTTTGAGCTTTCTATGAATGGGCAAGACCGCGATAACAGCTATTATTTAGGGGCTAATATGCTTACAGATTCTTTAGGCATTGGCGGTGGTTTTCAAATTGATGTGAAAGACTCAATCGTACTCAACGGCAATATTTGGGACTATAGAGACGATGGGCGATTTGCTTATACATCAAAAGGCATTCAAATAGACTCCCTGGAGATCAGCCGAAATGGAAGCAGTCTTTCCTTTCACAAGGAAAGCGACGCCTCATCGCTTACCCTGAATGCCCGGAAATTTAACATCGAAGCCCTAACGCGCATTGTGAATACGGAAGCCGCCGTGATAAGCGGTATTCTTTCGGGAGCGCTCACCTTAAATGCCGATGGCAGTTTTATAGGCGATGGCGAAATCGCAGAACTCGCCGTTTATGAAGCGCAATTTGGAAGGCTTACCTGGTCGGCCGAAAAAGAAAACGAACGCTATCGAGCCCGAATTTCCAATCAGGGCGAACTGGCTAAATTCAATCTGAATGGTACATTGACCCCAGTGGGCAAAACCGATTCGGAGCTCGATTTAACATTCAATCTCGATGAATTCAATTTACAACTTCTTTCAACCATAGCCCCTGCAATACTGGCAGAGAGCAGCGGTAATTTAATGGGCGAAATCAAAATTACCGGCACAACGAGTGAGCCCATTGTAGAAGGACGAACCACGAGCATTTACGGAAAGCTTATCGCCAGCCTGGATATTGGCATCCGAGGCGAAATCTCGTCGCCTGAAATAAAGGCTAATATCGGCATTTCGCCTAAAACTGAAATGACGTATGTAGTATCTTTTGAGAGCAGCGCCGTGGCATTTGAAGAAGATCTTTTGGTATGTACTGATTTTGACGAAAGCGAAGAAGACTCGCGGATACTGACGCGCGAAAAAGAAGAGTCTGCCGAACCGCTATCAATCTTCGCCAACACCCCCACCCTGGATGGTAAGCTGAATATCGATAAGAACGCCACCTTTAATGTTATCATCGATTCCGTTGCCGGAGATTACCTCACCGTAAAAGGTGGGGGTAACCTGGGCATTAATTACGACAATACCGGAAACCTTCGCCTATCGGGGAATTATGAAGTTACAAGCGGCTACTACCAAATGACTTTTTACAATTTGGTAAAAAAGCGATTTGATTTCCAAAAGGGAAGTAGGTTGGTTTGGAATGGAGAACCCACCAATGCGAGCCTCAACATCACCGCTTTGTATAAAACCAGAACGGGTATAGCGAACCTCATGCTCGCCGAACCGGGGGCATCTTACAACGAAGCTTTCCAGCAACAGCTCCCCTTTGAAGTTGTAATGGATATAAAAGGCGAAATACTCAAGCCGGAAATTTACTTTAACATACGCCTGGAAGAATCGAAGAAAGACGCCCTTGGGGGATCAGTGGCATCGCGGCTCAAAGCGCTAGAGCAAAACGAAAGCGAGATGAATAAGCAAGTATTCGCCCTTCTTATTTTGAACTCTTTTATACCATCGGGAAGCAATTCGGGAAATACAAATGTCGTTGCAAATCAGGCGAGGAATAGCGCGAGCCAGATCTTAACACAACAACTCAATAACCTTTCGGATAAGTACGTGGAAGGTATTAACATCAACATGGATGTGAGCTCATATGGCGGAGCTGCCGGTGATGGAAATACCGATCTCAATGTAAATGTGGCCAAATCATTTTTTAACGATAGAGTCACCCTTCGAATAATATTGGCGTTATTTACCGGGTTTGCATCCTTTTGGCATCGTGCAGTGCTACTTCGTACCTCAAAGAAGGGCAAAAATACTTCGAAGGGCACGAAGCGGAATACATTTCCGGAAAATCGGAATTGAGTGCCCAACTCAAAAGCGAAATAATGAGTGGACTCGACCCCGATGCCACGCGGAGATTCTTCTTAAGCAGACCCGGAACATGGCTGTATCATCAAATTGATACGGTTGAAAAATCCAAGGGCGTTAAAAATTTTATAAAAAATAAGCTCGGAACGAAGCCCACTTATTTATCGGATGTAAACCCGATTAATAACGCCAATATCATTGAGTCCAGGCTTGAAGCAAATGGTTTTTTCAGAGCAGTGGTAAATCACAGAATCGATTCAACAAAAAGCAGAGGGCAACTGGTGTACGAAATTGATGCGGGGCTACCTTACACCTTTGATTCATTAGAAATTTGCAAGTCGCCCGAAGAACTCTGCGCGGAGCTTTTAAAGGGGCACGAACTAGAAGGTGAAATTCAAGTCGGCGAAAACTTCACGAAGAGCGCCCTGGAAGGAGAGCGCGATGCGATTACCACATTCTTTAAGGATAAGGGGTATTACTTTTTCAATTCTAAGCTTTTGTTTTTTAAAGCCGACAGCGCAGAAAATGAAAGGAAGGTGAAAACCCGTTTTGGGTTCAGAGACAACATTCCCAAAAATGCGCTTCACGAGTACACCTTGAGTGAAGTTACCGTAGATATCGCATCCGAAGCTGACAATTCTCAGGTAGTTGAAGGCGAAATAAAAACCATTGCAGACACCGGGAAGTTTGTAATCAAGCCGCATAAGCTAGCTCCCTTTATAGCACTGAAAGAAGGCGACCTGTACAAAAAAGCGAACGAATCGCTCACACTTAGACACCTCAACAAACTAGACGTATTTGAGTTTGTAGACCTGCAATTTGAATTGGACACCGCAAATGGTAAACGAAATTTAAAGGCCCATATTAACGCGACTCCAAAACGAAAGCAATCCCTTAGAGCGGAAGCGGTTATTTCTACAACATCTACAAACTTTACGGGTCCTGGATTGCAATTGCGGTATTCAAATTTGAACCTTTTTCAGGGAGCTGAGAAACTCAACGTCTCGGCAACTGCGCGGTACGAACAGCAACTTTCTGGGAGCAGAAGAGGCCTTGCAGCCTTTGAGTACGATCTTGAGGCGACCCTTCTGGTGCCTAGAGCCAAAGGCCCGCTCAAAAAAACCACACCATCCGGCAATGTTCCATCCACCAAGTACAGGGCGCAATACCGCATCTTTGATCAACCCGATTATTACGCACAAAGCAGTCTAGGACTCAGTTATGGCTATGAATGGTTAACGAAGAGTAGCACCTTTCACGAACTTCGCCTGGTTAATCTGGATTATGTAAAGCTCATCTCATCATCTGACCGGCTCGATGATTTGTTTGAAAGCGGAGTTCTTGCAAGCGAAAGTTTTCAGGACCAAATCATTTTTGGACCGGCATATCGAATTACCTATTCTCCGCCGCCGAAACCTGCCCAATTAGCGCATTTTTACATTAGTGGAAGTTTCGAATCGTCCGGGAACATTTTATACGGCGGCTTAGACCTTACAAATAGTGAAACCGGTGAAGACGGGAGATATGAAATTTCGGGAATTCCATTTGCTCAATACGTTCGCTCCCAGCTCGATTTACGAACTTATATCAATGTATCGAAATACACCGAACTGGTTTTGCGCCAAAATTTGGGCATAGGCCTCCCCTATTTAAACAGTTCGAACCTGCCCTTCGCAAAACAGTTTTTTGTCGGTGGAGCGTCTTCGCTTCGAGGGTTTCAACCCCGATCGCTGGGGCCTGGTAACTACGTTAATCCCGCGGGAGATTTTGACAGCTTTTTCGATCAAACTGGTGATCTCTTGCTGGAATGGAACGCCGAGGCCAGATTTGATTTGGGCGGATACTTTCGCGGAGCCGTATTTCTCGATGCGGGAAACGTATGGCTCAAAAATGCATCCGAAACGCGACCCGGCGGGGAGTTTAAATGGAATTCATTCACCAAACAGCTCGCAGTATCAACAGGCGTTGGTTTGCGGATCGATATTGATTTCGTAGTAGTGAGATTCGACCTTGCCTTTCCACTTCGCCGACCAGGGGGCGACAATCAGGGATGGGTAGTTGATGAAATATCCATCGACAGAGATTGGCGGAGAGATAACCTAATTCTCAATTTCGCCATCGGCTATCCATTCTAAAGTCCGGCTCACAAAACGAGTAGTCAAAAAAAAAGCGGCAAATTGCCGCTTTTCTATTTCCGTAAAAAGGTTGTGTTATAAAACTTTATCGACGATTCCGTATTCCACGCTTTCATTGGCGTCCATCCAGTAATCGCGGTTGAAGTCTTTCATTACTTTTTCTACCGTCTGCCCGCAATTCTCTGCGAGCATTTTTGCTCCGAGCTCCTTGGTTTTCAAAATTTCGTTTGCCTGGATTTCTATGTCGGCAGTAACTCCACGCGCTCCGCCGCTGGGCTGGTGAATCATGACTTTTCCCAAAGGATAAATGTATCTTTTTCCTTTAGCTCCTGCCGATAGCAAAATACTCCCCATAGATGCGGCAAGCCCCATACAAACAGTACTTACCGGACTTTTTAATGATTTCATCACATCGTAAATGGCGAATCCGGAAGTTACGTATCCACCCGGGCTGTTTATAATAAATTGAATATCCTTTCCGGAATCTTCCGCTTCGAGCAATAAAAGCCGGTCTATTACATCCTTTGCCGAATCGTCGTCGACCATTCCCCAGAGAAAAACCTTCCGGTCTTTGATGTAAAGCTTATCAATTTTACTTTTAATTCCCTGTTCTTTATCTTTCTTTTCTTTTTCTTCTTTTGAGCTCATGTAATCGTATTTCTCTTTAATTCTAAAAATTGCTGTAATATAAGGGTTGCACTGATTTTATCGAGGTTTTCCTTTACTTTTCTCGCTTTCTTTTTTGCTCCGGATTGCACCATACTCATCATGGCCAATTTTGATGTATTCGCTTCGTTTACGCGAGCAACATCGATATCGGGAAAGGCTTTTTCAAACTTTTTGATAAAAGCCAAAATATCGTTTTCCACCTCCGAAAGTTCGCCGCTCATTCTCACAGGCTGGCCTACCACCAGCGCTTCGACTTCATTTTTCGCGAAATACTTTTCAAAGTAAGGCATCAACTCTTTCGGATGAATAGTGTCAAGCGGGCTTGCAACAATTTGCAACTGATCTGTTTCGGCGAGGCCGCAACGTTTCGTTCCGAAGTCTATGGCGAGAATTTTTGGCACGCGCAAAGGTAAACAAGATTCAGTTTATTACCTTGTGAGCCAAATTTAAAAATACTCGTATCGATGAAACATTATGTACTCTCCTTTTTAATAGCTTCAATTTTCTCATGTTCAAGCGTTAGCGCTCAGTATTTGGAAGACGTGGAGTTCCTAAATAGCACTCCTGCTTTTCTTTTGGGACTGGTTCCCGATATTCCCGCCGAATACCCGGTAGACTATTATAAGATTACCTACAACACGGTAGATGTTCAAGGTGAACCGACGATTGCATCAGGTGCAGTGGCCATCCCGGTAACGGAAGAATGTAATAATTTCCCGATGGCTGTTTACTGCCATGGTACCGTGCTAAGACAAAATGATGTTCCTTCTCAAGACAATTTTGAAGGAATCATCACCAAAGTATTCGCCAGCACCGGATTTATCTCAATTGCCCCGGACTATTTAGGTCTGGGAGAAAATCCCGGAATTCACCCTTACGTCCACGACGAAAGTCAGGCTACAGCCACTCTTGATTTGATCAAAGCCACCCGTGAGTTTCTCGAAGGTCAGCCGGTGTCTGATAACGGTGAAGTTTTTATAACCGGGTATTCTCAGGGCGGTCACGCAGCGATGGGTGCACTCAAGCACGCCGAAGAAAATGGTCAAACCGAAGAATTGGGCATAGTTGCCGGTGCTCCTTGTAGCGGCCCTTACGATATTTCGGGATCACAGGCAGAAACGCTGCTCAGCGAAGAACCCTATGAAACTCCAGGTTACGCCATTTACGTTTTAATAAGCTACAATTTTGCATATGGCAACCTGTTTAACGAATTATCTGACATTGTAGAGCAGCCTTATGCCGATGATGTCGCTCCTTACTTTGACGGTGCTCAGGATGAGTTTGATATGGGAACCGTAAACGACATCCTCCCGAATATTGTCAGCGATTTCCTAGTAGACAGTCTCCTCGATAATTTTGAAAACAATCTGAATCACCCGCTGAGACAAGCCCTGGAAGACAACAATAATTTCGACTGGACCCCACAGGTTCCCATTCGCATGTTTTACTGCGACAACGATGAACAGGTTAATTTCCAAAATAGCATAAACGCGGAAGCCACCATGAACGACAATGGAGCGGAAGATGTAGAAGCTGTGCTATCGCTTGCTGGGGGAAATCACGGGACGTGTGTTATTCCGGCATTATCTGATGCGTATGAATTCTTCACGAGTCTCGCCACACCCTGCGATTTAATTATGGATGTAGAAGAACTGGCAATGGGTGAACTAAATGTATACCCGAACCCGGCAGATCAATTTACCATAATTGAAACGGAATACCCCGGTGGCCGGATTCAGCTCTTTGACTTATCTGGCAGAATGGTAATGCAGCAAACCGCCACATCTACCAACACCCGGATGGACATTTCGAGCCTCGCACCCGGAGCCTATGTGATGACCCTGGAAGAAGACAACCGCATTAGCAGAAGCACCATCGTAGTAAATTAAGAACGATCGCGAAAGGGGATTTGCACGGTGATGATTTCTGCGAAAGGACAAGCTACACGCGGCTAATAACCGCTGCATAATCTTATATTTGAAGTCCAGAAATTTTGTAAAATGAATCATCAGGCAGCGATCGAAGAAGTTTGGGATAATCGCGAACTTCTTAAAGACACTTCCTATCAGGAGGCTATAAACTCAACCATCGATAAAATAGACCTGGGAGAGCTCCGATGTGCAGAACCCACACCTGATGGTTGGCAGGTAAACGAGTGGGTTAAGAAGGCCGTTGTGCTCTATTTTCCACTTAGAGAAATGGAAGTCATTGAAGTTGGCCCATTTGAATTTCACGATAAAATGAAGTTGAAAACCGGTTATCGCGAAAAGGGCGTAAGGGTAGTGCCCCACGCCATAGCGCGATACGGATCATTCGTAGCGCGTGGAGTAGTGATGATGCCCAGCTACGTAAATATCGGTGCCTACGTAGATAGAGACACCATGGTAGATACCTGGGCTACCGTGGGCAGTTGCGCACAGATTGGCAAAGGAGTTCACTTAAGCGGTGGAGTTGGTGTTGGTGGAGTTTTAGAGCCATTGCAGGCGGCTCCCGTAATCATTGAAGATGGCGCATTTATAGGTTCTCGATGCATCGTGGTCGAAGGGGTGAAAATTGGAAAGGAAGCGGTTCTGGGAGCAAACGTTGTGCTCACAAAATCTACCCACATTATAGATGTAACGAAAGATGAGCCGGAGACGATAAAAGGCGAAGTTCCTGCCAGATCTGTTGTTATCCCCGGCTCGTACACCAAGAAGTTTCCCGCGGGAGAATATCAGGTTCCCTGTGCGCTTATCATAGGCCGGCGCAAAGAAAGCACCGACTTAAAGACATCACTAAATGAAGCACTCCGCACGCACAGCGTAGCAGTTTAAGGTTATTATGGACAGAATACTCATCATTCAAACCGCCTTTATCGGAGATGTAATCCTGGCCACGCCCCTGGTAGAAAAACTCAAGCGTTTTTATCCAAGGAGTAAGATAGACTTCCTACTGCGAAAAGGGAATGAAGGACTCTTGCGCGATCACCCCAAATTAAACAATGTATTGATTTGGGATAAAAAAAATTCCAAGTACAATAGCCTTACAAAGCTTTCAAAGAAAATAAGGAAGGAGAATTACGATTTACTCATAAACCTTCAGCGTTTTACTTCTTCGGGATTGCTCACAACATCATCAAAGGCCAAGGTCAAAATCGGCTTTTCAAAAAATCCGTTTTCGTTCGCTTACACGCGAAAGTTTCCGCATATCGTTGATCAGGACAAGCACGAAGTAGATCGGAATTTGAGCTTGATTGCCGATCTTACCGATGAGAGTTTTCAGCGGCCTGTACTTTATCCAGGCGACGCCGATTACGAAAAGGTTTCCGTTTACAAAAACGAGTCTTACATCTGCGCGGCACCTTCTTCGGTTTGGTATACCAAGCAATTTCCCGAAGAAAAATGGGTGGAGCTTTTAGATCGGATCAATCCGGAAAGAAAGGTTTTTTTACTGGGAGCACCAGATGACGTGGAGTTGTGTATGCGTATAAAAAATGAGTCTATAAACGACAACATAACCATTTTGGCGGGAGAGCTGAATTTCCTACAATCTGCCGCTCTTATGCAGGGTGCGAAAATGAATTACGTGAATGATTCGGCCCCAATGCACATGGCATCGGCAGTGAATGCGCCAGTTACAGCCATCTATTGCAGCACAGTTCCGGAGTTTGGGTTTGGCCCCTTGAGCGACGACTCACGCATTGTTCAAACTGAAGAAAAACTGGAATGCAGGCCATGCGGGCTTCACGGAAAGAAATCTTGTCCAAAAGGGCATTTCAAGTGCGCCCTTACAATAGACACTAAAAACCTGGTTTAAGTGGAAGAAATAGCTCTCAGAGAAATGGCTGAAAAGCTTCGCGAAGGACAGATTGTACTCGCTTCCCTACCCACCGGCTACGCACTTATCTGCGATGCGCGAAACAACGAACCTGTGAAACGTTTGCGGAAGCTAAAAAGCCGACCGAAAGAAAAGGGATTTACCGTAATGGTAGAAAGTGATGCTCGCTTAAATAAATATGTAAAAGAAGTTCCTGCCATTGCCTGGGATATTTTAGACAGCGCTGAAAACCCCTTGATTTTAGTGCTTCCCGAAGGAAGGGGCATTTGCCGGGAAGCATTAGCCAGCGATGGAAGTATTGCTGTTAGGATGGTTCCTGAAGGGTACGAACGTAAATTTGTTCAGTCTGCAAATTGCCCGGTGGCCTGCACGGCTCTTCTAAACGATAAAGGCGAACTCGCTTCATCGCCTGCTGATGCGACCAGAGAAGTTTTGTCCGAGGTGGAATATCTAATATCTTTGCCCGCTTCTGATCCGGAATCAATCCCAACCCAAATCCCTATAGTATCGCTAGGGATGGGTGGCGAGGTAAAGGTGATTCGCGAGGCGCAGGCTTAATTATTGACATGCAGTTTAAAGAAAAGGATGAAGTTCTCAATAGCGACGTTTTTCATTTGCTACGCCAGGTAGCCAAAGAAGAAGCGCAAGAGGCGTATGTAATTGGCGGATTTGTAAGAGATCTGATCCTGAAAAGACCTTGCACAGACATCGATGTGGTGGTTGTGGGAAGCGGAATAGATTTCGCTAAAAGCGTTTCGCAGAAAATAGCGCATCAACCTCAGGTGAAAGTATTTAAAACTTACGGCACTGCTATGCTGCGCTATAAGCAGTGGGAACTGGAATTTGTAGGCGCGCGCAAAGAAAGCTATAACCGAGACTCCCGAAAACCCATCGTGGAGAGCGGCACAATAAAAGACGACCAATTAAGAAGAGATTTCACGATAAACGCATTGGCTATATCGGTAAATTCTGAAAATTTTGGGGAACTGATTGATCCTTTTGACGGACTGGAAGACCTGGGAAAAAAATGTATAAAAACCCCCACCGATCCACACATCACCTACGATGATGACCCGCTTAGAATGATGCGCGCCATTCGGTTTGCCACGCAATTGCAATTCACTATTGATGCATCATCGCTGAATGCCATCTCCGAAATGGCAAAGCGGATTGAAATTGTGAGCATGGAGCGAATAACCACGGAGCTAAATAAAATCATTGCGAGCCCAAAGCCGTCCATCGGATTTAAATTGCTTTTTGAAACCGGGCTTCTGCAAATCTTCTTTCCCGAGTTGGCAAACCTGCAAGGGGTGGACGAAGAGCAGGGACTTCGCCACAAAGACAATTTCTACCACACACTGGAAGTCTTAGACAATGTGGCAAAAGCATCAGATAATTTATGGCTGCGGTGGGCAGCAATACTTCACGATATCGCCAAGCCCCAAACCAAGCGCTTTCACCCCGAATTGGGATGGACTTTTCACGGTCACGAAGATCGCGGTGCGCGTATGACTCCCAAAATATTTAAGCGCCTGAAGTTGCCCCTTGACGCAAAAATGAAATACGTTCAAAAATTGGTCGCACTTCACTTAAGGCCCATTGCACTTACAAAAGAAGAAGCAACAGATTCTGCCATACGCAGGTTGCTGTTTGATGCGGGAGACGACATTGACGATTTAATGATTCTCTGCAAAAGTGATATCACTTCCAAAAACGAGAAAAAAGTAAAGAAATACCTTAAAAACTACGATCAGGTAAAGGTGAAACTCCAGGAGGTAGAAGAGAAAGACAGGGTGAGAAACTGGCAGCCGCCGATTAGCGGCGAACTCATCATGGAGACTTTTGAAATTAAGCCTTCCAAAGAAGTGGGCATCATCAAAAACAAAATTAAAGAATCCATTCTCGACGGTGAGATCAGAAACGACTTTCAGGAGGCTTTTGCATTCATGCTGAAGGAAGGAGAAA
>JAIVHP010000042.1 GCA_020201045.1 Flavobacteriales bacterium | reverse complement strand
GACAAAGCTCTTGGCGGGGTATCACTATTCACGGGTACACAAAAAACCCCATCAGTGGGGCCTTCCGGCATCGATATCCATAGAGCCCACCACGGCCTGCAACCTGGGCTGCCCGGAGTGCCCCAGCGGATTAAAGCAGTTTACCCGCCCGCAGGGCAACCTCAACCAAAAAACGCTTTCGCTACTTCTCGATGAAATCGGCGACACCTTACAGTACATCACTTTTTACTTTCAGGGCGAACCCTTTATCCATCCCAATATGGTTGGATTAATTGAAGAAGCGGCGAAGCGGAAAATTTTTACCGCTACATCTACCAATGCACACTTTATCACGGAAAAAATGGCTGCGGATATTGTTTCTTCCGGATTGGGAAAGCTGATTATCTCTATCGACGGAACCACACAACAGGTGTATGAGCAATACCGTAGGAAAGGCAAGATCGAAAAGGTGATAGAAGGTACGCGGCGCATTTTGGAAGCTCGAAAAAAAGCAGGATCCATATTTCCGCTGGTCTACTTTCAGTTTCTAGTGGTAAGGCCCAACGAGCACCAAATTGCCGATGTGCAAAAACTCGGCGATGAAATGGGTGTGGATGGTGTGTTGTTTAAAACCGCGCAGGTGTACAGCTACGAAAATGGAAATCCGCTTATACCAACCATCGATAAGTACTCGCGATATAAAAAAGGGCCGAATGGAAAGTGGAGCATTAAAAACAAGTTGCTCAACCAATGCTGGAAAATGTGGCAATCGAGTGTAATTACTTGGGATGGAAGGGTTGTGCCTTGCTGCTTCGATAAAGACGCCGACCACGAAATGGGGCAATTGGGAAAGCGACCTTTCAAAGAGATTTGGCACGGAGCTCACTATCAAAATTTCAGGCAGGCGCTACTCAAGTCGCGAAGTGAGATTGATATGTGCAAGAACTGCTCCGAAGGAACAACAGTATGGGCGTAGCTTGAATTGAGTGCGAAGTGGGTTTTCCGCCCGAATAGGGCGGTCAGCAAGGGTTTTGAGCAAGAGCAAGAACAACAGCAAGAGTTCTGAGCAAGAGCGAGAGAGGTGTGGGTTGGGTCGCAATAGGCAGGGCAGCGCGAGTTTGGAGCATGAGCAAGGGTTAAATGCACTGACGGAAACCCACTCCCCGCTTTGGACTTAATGATCCTTAAATGTTAATGTTGAAAATAGTCGAAAACATTAAGTAAGATTAATGGGGTGCATTATGGAAGAAGCCTGTTAGAGCACTGACGGAAACGCGCTACAGGGTATGTGTTAAAAATCAGATAATCCGCGGTGCAGCTACGCTACAGGGTGCCGCTAAGCCTTTAAAAAGTTTTCGAGAATTGCCGGTCCAAGCGGGGTGAGCACGCTTTCGGGGTGGTATTGGATGCCGAATATGGGCTTTGTTCTATGCTCCATCGACATCACCAACCCCTTTTCGTCGGTTGCGGTAACCAACCAATGTGCGCTGAGCGATTGCGCATCCACGGCCCAGGAGTGGTATCGACCCGTAAAGATTTTTTCGGGGATACCGCGGTAAAGTATAGAATTGCCGGAGATGGATATTTCGTGGGAAACACCGTGGTACACTTCGGGAAGGTTTTGCAGGGGTCTCCCTTCGCACTCTGCAAGCGCCTGATGCCCCAGGCAAACCCCAAGGATTTTTAGTTCGTTTTCCACTGCTTTCCCGACCAATCGCAAAAGATTAGCCGATTCGGATGGAAGACCGGGGCCGGGTGAAAAAATAATGGCATCGTATTTAGCGAGTGATTCCGGTTTAACGCGATCAACCCGCATTACATCAACGTCATCGTTTAAAATAGACTCCAGGATATGCGCCAGGTTATAGGTGAAAGAATCGTAATTATCTACTACTAAAACCCGTATACCTTTCAGCACGTCCGTCAAATGGTCATAATATCTTTTTCTTTGCGATCCACTTCGCTCTCAGCTTTGGTATTGTACTGATCGGTGAGTTTTTGGATATCGGCTTCGGCGTCTTTGGCGAGGTCTTCGCTCAAGCCTTCCTTCTCGAGTTTTTTGATCTCGTCGTTTGCGTCTTTTCGCGCTGTTCTGATACTCACACGCGCGTGTTCTGCTTCGGCCTTGGCTGTGCGGACTAGATCTCGACGGCGTTCTTCGGTGAGCGCCGGAACTGCTATCATAATCACTTCGCCATTGTTCTGCGGGTTCAGGCCCAGGTTGGCATAGGTGATTGCCTTTTCAATGGGCTCGAGCATGTTTTTCTCCCAGGGCTGCACGCGGATGGTTTTTGCATCGGGGGTACTTACATTGGCTACCTGGCTCAGCGGGGTTTGCGTGCCGTAATACTCCACCATTACGCTATCTAGCATAGATGGATTGGCTTTTCCCGCACGCACCTTGGCGAGCTCGTCTTCGAGGTGTCGAATCGCCTTTTTCATGGCGTCTTCGGCTTCGGCTACAATTAATTCAATTTCTTCGTTCATGCGGTTGTTCGCTTAAAAATTTACCAGGGTTCCCACTTTCTCTCCTTCCACTACCCTTTTGAGGTTTCCGGGAGCGTTCATATCAAACACGATAATGGGCAGTTTATTTTCATTGCAAAGGGTAAAAGCAGTGAGATCCATTACGCTCAACCCCTTGTCGTAGACTTCCTGAAAAGTAACGGTGCTGTACTTTGTAGCGCTGCTGTCCTTTTCGGGGTCGGCAGAATAAATACCATCCACGCGGGTTCCCTTTAAAATTACATCGGCTTCAATTTCAATGGCTCGCAATGCTGCGGCAGAATCGGTGGTGAAATACGGATTACCCGTACCGGCACCAAAAATTACAATTCGCCCCTTTTCAAGGTGGCGAATAGCGCGGCGCCGAATAAACGACTCAGCCACCTGTTCCATCTTTATCGCCGACATCAAACGGGTTTTTAGATCGGCCATTTCCAGCGCCGACTGTAGAGCCATGCCGTTTATTACGGTGGCGAGCATTCCCATATAATCGCCCTGGGTTCGCTCCATTCCACCTTCGGCGGCCTGTAATCCCCTAAAAATATTTCCCCCTCCGATAACAATGGCAATCTCAACACCCATATCAGCGATCTCTCTAATCTCGCGTGAATACTGCGCCAACCTGTTGTTATCTATTCCAAATTGCTTTTCGCCCATCAACGCTTCTCCGCTCAGCTTCAGTAGAATTCTTTTGTATTTCATATGATCTTAGGGTGGTGGCTGAAATTTTGCCGAAAATTATCAAAAAAAAAGGAGAGAACAATCGTCTCTCCTTTGATTTAAAACTTTATCCGCAGCTTAGCTAAGCGAAAAACGCTTGAACGAAGTCACGCTCAGTCCTTTCTCGGTTTCGCCAAGGTATTGTTTTATCGACTTTTTATTGTCTTTGATAAATGCCTGGTTGAGCAATGTGTTTTCCTGAAAAAACTTGTTCAACCTACCCATCGCGATTTTCTCTGCCAGCTCTTCGGGTTTACCTTCTTGAATGGCCAGGTCTTTACCCACTTCAATTTCTTTCTCAACCACTTCTTTCGGCACGCTGTCTTTATCTAGGGCAACGGGAGCCATAGCTGCAACCTGCATCGCTACTTCTCTTGCCACTTCGTCAAAATCGCCTGCTTTGTTGAAACCTACAACCGAAGCCAGTTTGTTTCCAGGGTGGATGTAAGAAATCACTTTATCGGATTTTACGGTATCGTAACTCGACAAGTCAATTTTTTCTCCGATTACACCGGTTTGCTCAGTGATTTTTTCTCCGATGGTCAATCCGCTGTCCTTGTATGGAAGCGCTTTAAGCGCATCGAGGTCGGCGGGCTTTTCCTTCATGGCAATTTCCAGAATATTTTCTGCAAACTGCATAAAGTCGCTGTTCTGCGCTACGAAGTCTGTTTCGCAGTTCAAAATGATGATGGCTCCGTGCGTTCCGTCTTCAGAACGTTTGGCGAGCACTACACCTTCAGTTGCATCGCGCTCACTTCTGTTTGCGGCAACTTTCTGGCCTTTCTTTCTCAGGATGTCCACAGCAGCGTCAAAGTCGCCTTCGGCTTCTACCAGGGCTTTTTTGCAGTCCATCATTCCTGCACCCGTTTGCTTTCTAAGTTTATTAACTTCAGCAGCAGTAATTTTCATAATATATAATGTGTTAGAAGTAAATTAAGCTTCTGATTCTTGCTTCTCTTTTTTCTCAGCTTTAGCTGGCTTTTCGGAAGTTTGCTTGTCTTTGGCAGACTTGCGCTCGTTGATTCCCTCTTCGATTGCAGCGACAACCTTGTCGAGAATTACCGCAATTGATTTTGAAGCATCGTCGTTTGACGGGATAGCAAAATCAACTTTGTTTGGGTCTGAATTGGTATCTACCATAGCGAACGTATTGATGTTCAATTTTTTCGCTTCGGCAAGGGCAATATTCTCTTTATTGATATCCACGATAAAGATCGCTGCCGGTAAACGCGTAAGGTCTGCAATAGAACCAAGTGTTTTCTCGAGTTTGGCACGCTTGCGGGAAATTTGAAGACGCTCTCTTTTCGAAAGGGCATCGAGTGTGCCATCGGTACTCATTTTATCGATGCTCGACATTTTCCGGATTGCCTTCCGTATCGTTGGGAAGTTGGTGAGCATTCCCCCACTCCACCTTTCGGTGATGTAAGGCATACCCGTTGGCTTCACCTTTTCTTCTACAATTGCTTTGGCCTGTTTCTTAGTAGCTACGAAGAGAATTTTCTTTCCCGATTTAGCTACTTGTTTCAGGGCGTTGCAAGCTTCGTCGAGCTTTGCGGCCGTTTTATTCAAGTCTATAATGTGAATCCCTTTCTTCTCGTCGAAGATGTAGGGAGCCATGTAAGGATTCCACTTTCTGGTTAGGTGGCCGAAGTGCACGCCTGCATCTAGCATTTCCTTAAAGCGCGCATCTGTTGTTGGTTCAGACATACTGATTTGGTTTACATTCTGTTAAAAAAACAATTGACGGGTAGCTCGTTTGAGGTCCCGTCAATTTAGATACTAAACAAGCGCAGAAAAAATTAACGCTTACTAAATTGAAATTGCTTACGAGCCTTGGGCTGTCCGTATTTCTTACGTTCCACCATACGCGGGTCACGCGTTATAAGGCCTTCGTCTTTGAGTTGCTTTTTCCACTCGGGGTCGATGGTAATCAGCGCTCTCGATATTCCGAGTCGCACCGCTTCTATTTGTCCGGTAATACCGCCTCCGCGTACATTCACCTTTACATCGTACTTACCTTCTGTTTCGGTAAGCATAAAAGGTTGGTGCACCCGATACTGAAGCGGCATTGTTGGAAAATATTCTTTAAAATCGCGGCCGTTTACTGTTACGCTTCCGGTTCCATTTTGCATGTAAACACGGGCTACAGATTTTTTTCTTCGGCCAAGGGTATTAATCACTTCCATTACTTGAGTGTATTAAGATCGAGTTTTTCGGGCTTTTGTGCTTCGTACTTGTGCTCTGCTCCTTCTATTACGTGAAGGTTGGTGTAGAGCTTTGCTCCATTTTGTGACCGGTAAGCACTACCTTTTCGGCGTTTATAACAATAACGTTATCGCCGCAGTCAACGTGGGGCGTAAAATTTGTTTTGTGCTTTCCTCTGATCAATTGAGCTACTTTACTGGCCAAGCGACCGAGTGTTTGCCCTTCGGCATCAACCAATACCCATTTCTTTGAAACGGTTTCGCGGTTTGCCGACACGGTTTTATAACTTAATGTATCCACTGTTAATAAGCTGTTTAGCTATTTATCTCCCCAAAATGGGGCTGCGAAGATAAGTTGTTTTTTCCATTGTACAAAGTAGGGGCAAATTTTTCTTTCCCCAAACCTTTTCACAGAGCAACTTACATGTATCTTGCGTAAGTTAGTTTGTGGTGTTTGCCCAAAAACCACGGCTCGATGGTTGGCAACCCGAGTGAGATTTAGCTTAGGGATCTAGAACCTAAAGTCTGAATTGATTTAAATGGATCGTGAACAAATCAATAAGTGGGTATTCTGGAAAACCGAATTATCGATATGCCCCCAAATTGGTTTAGACTTGTCAATTTGAAAGGGAGCAGCTCAAAATCAATTTAGACTTCCCGACAAATTGCTAACTTTAATCGATGGATCATAAAGATCAATCAATGTTTTTCAACTAACCAACCGCGCATATCGCCGCCAAAACCCCAACTGATAATGACGAAGTTTATTTTAGCCATCGCCTTGTTCTTTCCATTTCTTTCAAGTGCCCAATTCGTCTACCTGCCGAGCTGGGATAGAACCATCAGATTCATTGCGTACAGCCCCGACGGAAATCAAGTGATAGCGAATTCTTCTGAAACCACAGCGGGTGTTTGGGACATGTCAAACGGAAAAATACTGCACACCCTGAAACACGAGCATCCTGTGCGGGATGCCATCTTCGATCCATCGGGAAAATACATCCTCACCAAATCTTCTCGCCACACAACTTTGTATACGAGTAGTCTAATACTATGGAACGCTGAAACAGGCGACCTACTCCATCACCTTGAAGGCCATACAAAAATTGTAACAGACATGGAATTTAATTCAAAAGGGGATAAAATTATTACGGCATCAGAGGATGGCACAGCCCGATTGTGGAGCGCTGGTACGGGTGAATTGATTCAAACCTTCGCTGACCGTGAAGGCAGAGTTAATTGTGTAAAATTTAGCTCGTCGGGAAAAACCATCGCAACAACCTCGACTGACAAAACCGCCAAGATCCGGCTTGCCGATACGGGTGAATTGCAGCATACGCTTCACGGGCATACCGACAATGTTACCTACGCTACATACAGTCCCGACGGCAAGCGATTGTTTACAGCTTCGAATGATGAGACTGTTAAAGTCTGGAATGTTGAGACAGGCGAAGAACTGCAAACTTTATCAGGGCATCCAGCTGACGTAAAACATATCGCGTTCAGCCCCGACCAAAAATATTTACTCACCACAGCCACCGGTATAGCAGAAGTGAATAATACGATCATGCTGTGGGATGTGAGCTCGCTCGACCTGGTTCATAAAATTGAAGGAAATATACTGGACAAGGAAGCAATTGGACACCGCGAACGTATAAATGATGCCTTATTTAACCATAACAGCGAGCTACTGATCTGTTCCGATTACGACGGAGAAATCAAAGTATGGGATACGGAATCGGGAGATTTGATGAATACTTCTAATTGGGGCATGGGTAGCTTCTATCTAGCAGTACACCCGTCAAAAAACATATTTCTTGTGGGTGGTCACAATAATTTTAAGGTTATTCAAGCTGAATCGGGAAAACGTTTGATTGAACTTTATTTGGTCGACGACCATCCCGATCAATGGATTCACACTTTCAACGGAAAAAAGTATGTGGATACACGAGCAGACGTAATGAAAAAGCTTCAGGTCATGGATCAAGGAAAGGCTCATCCTTTTTCCGCTTACGAAAATGATTTTTACGTACCGGACCTTTGGGTCAAGGTTATGAAAGGAGATACATTGTTTGTGAAAGAGTGAGTGCCCGTTCGCATAACAAAATTGAATTTTGGGTGGAAAATCATTTCTCCTGCAAAACAATAAGAAGAATCACAACTGAACTAAATTTATGGATCATATCATCCATCGAAACTCAAGTTCTCTTAGATATTCTTATTTGAAATTTTTCTCGAATGCATTTCCGTTGGAAAATAATCGGTAATATAAACTTTGCTCTCTTCTGTAATAATAGAGTAAATAATCTTTACGGTTGCTCTACTAACCTGTCATATAACTAAATCGCTAACTTCCTGATGCTGAAACAGGAGCATTTCGCGAAATCTCGAACTCGTTTCGGGGTAAGCGAAGCAATCCCGAACTTGTTTCGGGGATCTCCGTCCATTCCGCCCTTCGGAGCAAAGATGAGGGTTCAGTGAAGCGAAACGTTCTATTCCAATCCCAAAAATTCAGGATAATTTCACGAGTGAATGACTTTGCTCTCAGAAACCCGGTAATTTTTGAGAAACGTTTTTGACAGTTTCGGATTGCGTTTTTCACTCCATTTGAATTCGAAAGCATCAAAGGTTCCGTCCGATTCTTCTAGATAATCGATCTCCTGCTGATCTTGCGTACGCCAAAAATAAGCATTCACCCACCGGTTGGAGTAGGCATTGTACTTCATCCTTTCGCTGATGAGATAGTTCTCCCACAGTGCGCCTTTGTCGAGCCTGCTTTCAAAAGGAGCAAACTGTCCGATAAGCGAATTTCGAATTCCATTGTCGAAAAAGTAAATTTTCCTGCCCATCTTGAGCTCTTTGCGCAAATTCCGGCTCAATGATTTCAACCTGAAAATCACGAATGATTTTTCCAAAAGGTCTATGTACTTCTCCACCGTTTCGTTGTTCAGCCCCACGATCCTGCCCATCTCGCTGTAGGAAACTTCGCTCCCTACTTGAAATGCCATTGCCTCTGGCAGCTTGACCAACTTTTCAGGCTTATTGATGCCTTCCATCATCAGAATATCCTTGTAGATATAGCTCTCGGAAAGCAGCCTTAAAACGTCTTTTTCTTTTCCGGGGTTGTTGACCACCTCGGGATAAGAACCGTATACGAGCCGGTGATTTAATTGCCGTGACTCAAATAAAAAACCATTCTCTTTGACCAATTCCGCGAAACTGAACGGACACAAATTGAACACCCATTTTCGACCTGTGAGTGATTCCTGCGATTTATTTGCCAAGTCGAGAGCCGATGATCCGGTGGCGACCACCTGCACTTCGGGTATGTGATCCACGATCAACTTTATGGTAATACCGATATCGGGAATACGCTGCGCCTAATCGATCACCACAAATTTGTAATCCCCGATAACGGATTTTAATCGAACGGAAGTTATTTCAGTCAGCATAGCTCGCACGTCCGGCTCATCACCATTGAGCCACATCACACGCTTATCGCGAAAAACGGTATTCAGCAAGGTGGTTTTCCCGACCTGCCGGGCACCGAAAAGAAGGATGGCTTTCCCTTTATGGAGCTTTTCCTCTAAATCTGCTGTAATGATCCGTTCTGTCAAGTGGAAGGCATTCACCGTCAAAAACGGTGATTTTGCGATTCAAATCGCAGAAAAAACGGTTTTTTTGCGATTCTATCCGCAAATTGTCCGAAAATGAGCTTAAGCTCCGTGACCGCCAAATAACGTTCCTCCCTACTATACTTCCTGCAACACCCCCATCTCCTTGCCCACTTTGGCGAAAGCGGCAATGGCTTTATCGAGGTGTTCCTTTTCGTGACCCGCGGATAATTGCACTCTTATTCGCGCCTGCTCTTTAGGTACTACGGGGTAATAAAAGCCAATTACATAAATCCCTTCTTCCAAAAGCTTATCGGCCATTACTTGCGATAGTTTGGCATCGTAGAGCATTACGGGCACAATCGCCGAATCGCCGTCGATGATATCGAATCCGAGTTTCGACATCCCCTCTTTGAAGTAGTTTACATTATCCTCGAGTTTATCGCGAAGGTGGGTAGAACTCGAAAGCACATCAAAAACCTTGATAGAAGCACCTACGATAGACGGTGCCAACGAATTACTAAATAGATATGGTCGCGAACGCTGACGCAACAAGTCGATGATTTCCTTTTTGCCTGTGGTGTATCCGCCCATGGCACCACCAAGCGCTTTCCCAAGTGTGCCGGTAATAATGTCAACCCGATCCATTACGTCGTGAAGCTCCACAGACCCGCGACCTGTTTTACCGATAAAACCCGCCGAGTGGCATTCGTCTACCATAACCAAAGCGTCGTACTTATCTGCCAAATCGCAAATTCCTTTCATGTTTGCCACTACGCCATCCATGCTAAACACCCCATCGGTAACGACAATCTTAAATCGGGCGCCCGCATCGTTGGCCGCCTTGAGCTGCTCTTCCAAATCGGCCATATCGTTGTTTTTATAACGGTAGCGCATAGCTTTACAGAGCCGCACCCCATCGATAATGGATGCGTGATTTAACGAGTCGCTGATGATGGCGTCTTCCTTGGTGAGCAGAGGTTCGAATATTCCCCCGTTCGCGTCAAAACAAGCCGCGTAAAGAATGGTGTCTTCCATATGGTGGAAGTCGGCAATTTTTTGCTCCAGCTCTTTGTGAATATCCTGGGTTCCGCAGATAAAGCGCACCGAGGACATTCCGAAGCCGCGGTTGTCGAGTGTTTTCTTGGCAGCTTCTACAATATCGGGATGCGACGACAGACCGAGGTAATTATTCGAGCAGAAATTCAAGACTTTCTCCCCGGTTTTCAGGGTGATTTCTGAATCCTGAACAGAGGTAATTACGCGTTCTTTTTTATACAAACCCGCTTCTTCGATGTTCTTGAGCTCTTCCTGTAAATGGGCTTTTATCTTTCCGTACATGTGGATATGGTTTTATTCGTTGGAGAATTATTTTCAAAAGTAAGTAAATCGGCGAAATCTATCGGAGCGAAGGCATTTTACACCACTCGGCGATGATGTCTTATTTGGCAACAAACGACCCGATGAGAAGTTCGGTCTGGTTGATGATTCGATCGGAAGCCTGCAATTTCAAAACGTTCTCATCCTTCTCCATCAAATAAAAAAGCCCGCATTTCTGCGGGCTCTTTTTTAATGCGTACTCAAACTTTTATACAACACCCTGATCCATCATGGCGTCGGCAACTTTTACGAATCCGGCAACATTAGCGCCCTTTACGTAATCTACCTTTCCGTTTATTCGGCCGTGCTTTACACAAGCGGCGTGAATGTCTTTCATAATTCTGTGAAGGCGTTGGTCTACTTCTTCACTCGACCACGACAGGCGCATAGAGTTTTGGCTCATTTCCAGACCGGAGGTAGCAACCCCACCGGCGTTGCTGGCTTTACCCGGTGCGAAAGCAATACCGTGTTCTTCAAAGAGTTCAATAGCTTCTGGTGTGGTTGGCATATTGGCTCCTTCCGCCACCAGTTTTAATCCCTTGTCGATTAATTTTTGCGCCTCCTGTTGATTCAATTCGTTTTGAGTGGCACAGGGAAGTGCAAGATCTATATCGCAGGGAACGTTCCAGGATTTTTCTCCTTCAAAATATTCTATTCCATCGAGTTCATCGGCCATAACCGATATGCGATCGCGGCGTACATTTTTTACATCCTGAAGCTTTTCAAAGGCATCGTTGTGGAATCCGTTGGCTGCATACACGTACCCGCCAGAATCGCTGAGGGTAACCACTTTTCCGCCGAGCTGAATCACCTTTTGGAAAGCGTATTGTGCCACATTTCCAGAACCTGAAATGGCAACGGTTTTACCTTTTATAGAATCGCTTTTCAACTTTAGCATTTCTTCGGCGAAATAAACACAACCGTAACCGGTAGCCTCGGGTCGAATGAGCGACCCTCCCCAATTGCGGCCCTTTCCGGTAAGTACTCCGGTAAATTCGTTTTTAAGACGCTTGTACTGCCCGAACATAAATCCGATTTCGCGTGCTCCAACTCCGATATCACCCGCGGGAACATCGGTATCAGGGCCGATATGCCGCGCCAGTTCCGTCATAAAACTCTGACAAAAACGCATTACTTCGTTGTCTGTTTTTCCCTTCGGATCGAAGTCAGAACCGCCCTTTCCACCGCCGAGTGGCAATGTGGTTAAACTGTTCTTAAACACCTGCTCGAAACCGAGGAATTTTAAAATACTCAGGTTTACCGAAGGGTGAAAGCGCAAGCCACCTTTGTATGGGCCGATAGCAGAATTAAATTCTACCCGGAAACCGCGGTTTACCTGCACATCGCCTTTCTCATCGGTCCAGGGTACCCGGAAGATGATGGTGCGCTCCGGCTCTACCATGCGCTCGAGAATTTTGGCTTTTTTGTATTTGGGGTTTTCTTCCAGAAAGGGGATGATTGCCTCGGCAACCTCTTCTACGGCCTGAAGAAATTCGGGCTCGTTTTCGTTTCTGGCTTTTACCTCAGCCATAAAGGCATCGATTTGCGACTGATGCGTGGCTACTTCCATGTTTAAAAGGTGTTTAATTTTGATGGCAAATGTATAGAAAAATCAAATGGCCAAACAGGGTAAAAAACAGCGGTTTCGGCGATCATATCTACCTGATTTATATTTCATTAAACCCCATATACGCTTTCACGCCAAGGTGTGAATGAGACACTAACCTAGCAGAGTTCGTACACTTTCCCCGGAAGGGCGCGCACCAGACCGTTTAATTCCAGGTTGAGAAGATTTACCATAACGGTGCTCATCGGCATGCCGGTTCCCAGACTCAATTCGTCGATCTGGGTCTTTTCCCTTTCCCTTAAAAACTCCACGAGCACTTCTTCCTGCGGATTGAGATCGACAAAGAGCTTTTTCTGCACCGACTGCTTTTCTTCAGATGCCTTCCAGCCCATAATATACTCCAGATCTTTAACCGACTCCAGCAGGGCTGCCCGGTTAGACTTAATGAGGCGGTTGCATCCACCCGACATTTCATCGTCTATCCGTCCGGGAATTGCAAATACATCTCGGTTGTAAGAGTTTGCCAGGTCGGCGGTGATAATAGAGCCGCCCTGAAAACCGGACTCCACCACGATCGTGGCGTCCGTCATCCCCGCAACAATGCGGTTTCGCTTCGGGAAATTTTCCCTATCCGGTTCTGTATTGGTGGTAAATTCGGTGAGCAGCGCCCCTTTTTCGAGCATTGCACTGGCGTGGCGCGTATGCGAATTTGGATAAATCCGATCGAGTCCGTGGCCGAGTACACCAACGGTGGGCAAATCAAAATCGAGGCAAGTTTTATGTGCTTCGATATCGACTCCGTAAGCCATTCCGCTTACCACGGTAATTCCGTAAGGCACAAAACTCTCTATCAGTTGCCGCACTACTTTCTTTCCGTAATCGGTTACCCGTCGCGTGCCCACCACACTCACCATTCTGCTGGCGTTTAAGTCGGCATTGCCGCGTTTAAAAAGCACAACAGGTGCATCGGCGCAGTGGTTGAGCCGCCGTGGGTAATCTGGATCCTGAAAAGACAAAAGGCGAATTCCGCGCTCCGCAGCAAACTCCATTTCGCGCTCAATAAGATCAAAACCGGAAAACGAACCTATTGCCGAAGCCCTGCCCAGCGACATTCCCTGCACCTGCATAAGATCGCGGGTACTAAGCGTTAAAACTTCTCGGGCTGTGCCGAAGTGTTTTATAAGTTTGCGTGCCGATATTACGCCCACTCCTTCCACTTTACTCAAAACGAGCTGGTAAAAGATCTCATCTTTGTCGGCGGGAATTTTTGCCATGTAACACGGGTTTTTTGGTTAGGTAGACTCCAAAAATAATTAAACTTGACAACCGAAACGAAAGAATTATGAAACTCGGAATTATTCCCGCCAGATATGGCTCTACCCGCTTTCCCGGAAAACCGCTAATTAAACTCGGCGATAAAACGATGATTCAACGGGTGTACGAACAGTCAAAAAAATCAAACCTCGACGAGGTAATTGTGGCCACCGACGACGACCGAATTTTAAGCGAAGTGGAAAGCTTTGGCGGAAGGGCATACCTCACATCTCCTGAAATTCCATCGGGCACAGACCGGTGCGTTGCCGCGCTCGATGCTTCGGGAATAGATGCATCGGTGGTGGTAAATATTCAGGGCGATGAGCCTTTTATCGATCCAGCTCAAATAAACGCCATTTTAGGATTGCTGGAATCAGACCAGGTGGAGATTGCCACGCTGGTGTCGCCCGCACGAACCCAAAAAGAAGTGTCAAACCCAAATCGGGTAAAGGCTGTTTTGGCCGCTTCTGGAAAAGCGCTCTACTTTTCGCGGTTGCCCATACCGTATGTAAAAGACAACGACTCGGCCGTAAGCGATAACTATTTCATACATCTCGGAATATACGGGTATAAAACCCTTGCATTGCGCTTCCTCCCCGCAAGGATATTGGATTTAACCGCAACCTGATGCGCAGTGACGGTCTTCTAGAAAAGTCGCTTTCCGACGGACAAAAGATTTCATTTGAAGAAGCCAGCGAAGCGGTTAAAAAGCAAGTTTCTGCCTATTGGGAAACGCTGAATGCAGGCGAAAAAGTGCGGTTCAATAAAATTGGATTGCTCTATATCGACGAAGATAAAAACCTTCAGTTTAAGCCTTCGAACGACGTAAACTACCTGAAAGCATCTTTTGGGTTTGAATCGTTTGCGCTGCCAGAGCCGCGCATTGTAGATAAAGAAGCTACGGAAGTTGCTGCCGACGAACGGGAAGAAGAAGACGTTCAATACGATAAAATCCGAAAGTCGAGAAGCATTGGATTCGCGGCTGCCGCAGCGATCATCCCTTTTATCGCCATGTCGGCGTATATTGGTTTCACAACTAACTTTAAAAGTCCCACAGAAATATCTGCGGCTGAAATTCTCCCCTTTTCGGGAAACCGTTTTGAGAAGCCTACCTACGAAAGGCGTGATTTGGAGAACCGCGCTGCCGAAGTTGCAGCCAACAACGACTCCCCTTTTCCGGAAAACGAAACAGTTTTTCCCTATTCCTTTCTCGAAAGCAAAATAGACAGCACCGGGGTATGGGTAGATTTACGAAAAATGGAAAAAACCGAAGAAGCTTCGGTGCTCTCGGGCAAATATCACATCATTGCCGGTTGTTTTGGGGAAAAATCGAATGCCGACACTTATGTGGAACGGTTGAAAATGCGCGGGTATTCCGCGGGCATTCTCGATTATCACAAAAATTTATTTCGCGTTAAAATTGTGAGCTTCAACGATTATCAAACGGCCCTTAGAGAATTAAAATCCCTACGTGAAAACGAAGTGTTTCCCAACGCGTGGCTCTTGAAAAAACCCTTAAATTCGTAGGCATGACAGAGAAAATGATTGATCTGAAAACGTGTTCTCTCGAATTGGATGAATCGGGTATAATAGAGTTGCATATTTACCCGAACCAGGAGATACAGCCCGAGAAGATTAAAGAGATTTTCGAAAATATTCACGAGCACATGCCCGAAGGCGATAAATTATTGGTTACCGCCGGAAACAAAGCCACCTTGAGCCAGGAAGCACGCGAGATGGTTTCAGAGGGGAACGTCACCACTCAGATTAAAGCCGATGCTATAGTAACGGAGCACTACTCCCATCAAATGTCGGCCAATTTCTTTGTGAGGTACAACCAGCCGCAGCGGCCCACCAAGCTTTTTAAAACGGAAGAAGAAGCCCGGGAATGGCTTCGAAGTTTTTCCTGATCGGAATTCCTACTTTTAGCTTTGCGTGTTGTTGAAGATTCCTAAAGGGCGCTGAGCACTTTGAATTACCGAGACCTTACAGGTGTTTGGAAACCTGTCAGGTCATTGGGGGTGCAAACCTTTGCGATATGAATGGAGCTTATTTTAATCATTTCGCACAGCTTCGCAACCCTCCCCAGCTACTGCAACAGAGTAACCTGACAGGTTTCTTTTAACCTGTAAGGTTTTAGCGTAAAGACCCACTGCCGCTCTACTTTTTACTTAAAATTCCTACAAGTCCTAAAGCCTTTTAAAGGCCGCTGAGCACTTTGAATTACCGAGACCTTACAGGTGTTTGGAAACCTGTCAGGTCAGGGGGTGCAAACCTTTGGGATATGAATGGAGCTTATTTTAGCCCATTCCACACAGCCTTGTAAACTCCACCAGCTACTGCACCAGAATAACCTGACAGGTTTTTGCAACCTGTAAGGTTTTAGCGTAAAGAACCACAAGCGGTCTACCTTTAGTTGATTAGCTTGGATTTTTGCGGGATTTTGAATGCTCTGAAAGGGCGCTGGTCTCTTTTATTTATGGAGACCTTACAGGTGTTTAGAAACCTGTAAGGTCACGTTGCGCGAACTGTTGGGATATGAATGGAGCTTATTTAACCCATTCCACATCGCTTCGCAACCCCCACCAACTACTGCAACAGAATAACCTGACAGGTTTTTTTAACCAGTAAGGTTTTAGCGTAAAGAACCACTAGCGGTCTAATTTTTAATTCTTAAAAAAAGGTTTTCTGTACACTGAAGCGTTCAAGCTCGCGGACGATTTCAGTTTATTGCCAGGAAAACAATCAGTGCAGCACCATAAAATCCACCCCAAAATTCCGGGTATTTCCGTTAAGGCCGGTGGCGGTAACCACAATAGAATAATTTCCCGGTTCTGTGCCATTGGGAACTTCCCACAGGGTGAGACTCTCTGCTCCTGCCAATCCGTCTGCCGTTTCGCGGTGCACTTCGCGCCCCCAGCGGTTGTAGATAGTCCATTGAGCCTGCTTGAGCCACTTTACAGAAGCGACAAGGTTGTCATTTCGCCCATCGCCGTTTGGGGTAACCACATTGGGAATTAACAGACGTATGCCCGGGTCTACCCGTAGTGTATAGAAGGCGGTGTCGGCGCAGGATAAATTATCGAACCACGCAACCAGCGCCACTTCGAACGTTCCGGAGTCTGCGAAAGTATAACTCGCATTTTCTGCTGTAGAAAAAGACGATCCGTTTATAAGCCATTCATACCCGGT
>JAIVHP010000221.1 GCA_020201045.1 Flavobacteriales bacterium | reverse complement strand
GCCATACCCAGGGCAGCGGAAATAGAAGTAGAAGAGTGACCCACTCCAAAAGTATCGTATTCCGATTCGGAGCGTTTTGGAAAACCGCTTAATCCTTTATACTTCCGATTGGTGTGGAAGATCTCTCTCCTTCCGGTTAATATTTTATGGCCGTAAGCCTGATGACCCACATCCCAAACCAACTGATCGTAAGGCGTATTAAAAACGTAGTGCAAAGCCACGGTAAGCTCTACCACGCCAAGGCTCGCACCGAAGTGTCCGCCCTTAGTTGACACTACATCAACGATGTAATCCCGCAATTGATCACAGAGCTCAGAGAGTTCTGTTTCTTGAATTATAGTTCGAAGATCCCGGGGAGTGATAATCTTGTCGAGCAAATGACCAGCTTGGTACGAATCCATACGAAAGTATTAGTGTAGGCTTAACAAAAGTAGAAAATAAATGTTGGGATAAGCCCAATAATAATTACGCCTTCTCGCAAGCCAAAAAGCTTATCGGCAGTACATTTTACGCGGACTCAGAAATTTTTCGTGTTTCTTCTAGCGGCTAAACTCCGCACTTTTTAGCTTAACATTTTCTCCTTGTGAACGGTGTAAGATGTATCTTTCTTATAAACCACTCTGTACTTGAGTTTTGCAAGAAGCAAATACATTACAGGCACGATAACAAGCGTTAGAAAGGTCGCGAAACTAAGTCCGAATATGATGGTCCATGACATGGGTCCCCAAAAAATCACATTGTCACCGCCGACATAGATCTTTGGATCGAGCTCGCTCACCAGGCTAAAGAAATCGATATTGAGCCCAATGGCCAGCGGAACGAGCCCCAGAATGGTGGTGATGGCCGTAAGCAAAACCGGTCGGAGCCTCGTTCTTCCACCTTCTACAATCGCGTAAACCGTTTCTTCGAATGGCAGTTTTTCATCCAATGGCAAGTTGAGCTCTTCCTTTCGTCGGGTTCGGATAAGGTTGGTGTAATCGATAAGTACGATGGCGTTGTTTACCACGATCCCCGCCAGGGAAATAATCCCGATCATGGTCATGATAATGATAAAGTCCATGCTAAAAGTCACCAGTCCGAGAAAAACACCAATCAGGCTGAAGAGCACAGCAAAGCCGATGATAAAAGGCGTGGCAATAGAATTGAACTGAGCCGTAATAATGATGATGATCATAAAGAGCGCCAATGCCAGCGCCGTAGTTAGGAAGTCGAGTTCCTTGGCCTGTTCTTCCTGTTGGCCGGTAAACATCACCTTGGTGCCCGGATTTAGTTCGTAGTCCTTCACCATTTCCCGCATCTTGTTTACGATTTCGGTAGAGTTATAACCGGTCAAAACATTCGATGAAATGGTAACTACCCTGTCGAGGTCGCGGCGTTTCACCGCACTAAACGTGCTCGATTTTTGCGCTTCCGCGACGGATGAAATCGGAACCTGAGCAATTTTTCCGGTGGCCTGATCGCGAAAAGTGAGCCGCATATTCATCAAAGCGTCTTCATTGTCGCGGTAGTGCTTTTGCAAACGCACATTGATGGGATAGTCGTCTTCCCCGTCTTTAAAGGTTGACACCTCTTTTCCAAACAATGCAGTGCGCATCGCGTCGCCAATTTGGTAAGTGGAAACATTGAGCCTTCGCGCTTTGTCGCGGTCAATAATAATGGGCATTTCGGGTTTCCCCGTTTCAATATCGAGTTTGAGCTCTTCTACCCCGGCGATGTTTTGTTCTTCCAGAAAGGACTTAAACCCTTCCGAATCTTCCATGATTTTCTGGTAATCTTCTCCTCGCACTTCGATGTTAATCGGTGCACCCTGGGGAGGCCCTGCTTCGTTTTTACTCACGGTAACCTGGGTGCCGGGATAACCGCGCAATTCGCCGCGAATGCGTTCCAACACATCGCTGGTCTCCAGACCGCGCCTGTCTTGAAATTTAACAAACTGAACGGTGATTCGCGCCTTGTGCGGGGTATTGGCCTGTGAAAATCCCTGGGCGGGGTCGCTCGCCCCATCTCCTACCTGACCGATTACCGATTCGATGAGAAAGGGAATTCGCTCTCCGTCTTTTTCGATGTGGTATTTATCGTCGTCGAGAATTTCAATCACCCGCTTTTCGAGTTCTAAAGCTGTTCGGTTGGTTTCTTCAATATCGGTTCCGATAGGCTTTTCAATAAAGATATTCAGGTACTGCGGCTCGTTGATGGGGAAAAATTCTACTTTGGGCGGAAAGGCGCGAAAAAGCATGAGCGAGCCGATAAGTAGTAGCACCGTTCCACCTAAAAAGACGAAAGGTCTTATACCATTGAGGGCATAACCCAAAAACTGCTTGTAGTAGTTTTCAAGTTTCGGAAGAATCCTGTTTTGCAGGAGTTT
>JAIVHP010000436.1 GCA_020201045.1 Flavobacteriales bacterium | reverse complement strand
AACGCCCTCATAGGAATGCATGACCTCAAGTCCGAATCATTTACTATTTTAGCCTTGGGCAACTCGTAGCAAAGGGCTGCGTCAGACCATTAGGATTACCAGAATTATCCAATCGTTTATGCTAAGATTTTTAAAGTTAACCATCGTATTTACTCTTCTGCTTCCCTTGGGCGCTCAGGCTCAAATTGAAGTAGATACCACTTTAACGCCCACCGAGTTGGTAGAAACGGTTTTGCTCGGTAATGGGGTTAGTGTATCCAATATTACCTTTAACGGACAGGCCGGAACTATCCTGAACTCGCAAATAGCCCGAATGAGCGGCGAAAGTGCTTTTGTCGATTTTCCCGAGTCGGTCGTGATGAAATCCGGCCATACTTTTCAGGTAGAAGACGATGGGTTTTTTACACCTTTTCCCTATCCAGTTCCAGATGTTACTAACGACCCGGATCTCCAGCAAATTTCTGGAATTAACTCAATTAATAATGCTGCAATCCTAGAGTTCGATTTTATTCCGAACGGCGACTCGCTAATATTTAGGTATGTTTTTGCATCTACGGAATACCCGGGTTTTACTTGCTCAACTTTTAATGATGCATTTGGTTTTTTTCTTAGCGGCCCCGGAATAAACGGACCTTTCTCAGACGACGCCATAAATATTGCACTGATCCCCGATACAGATATCCCGGTTGCCGTAAATACGGTAAACTCTGGAGAAGCTTCAAACCCAGCTAATTCAGGGAACTGCGAAAACGCTAACCCAAACTGGATTGAAGACAGCCAATATTTTGTGGACAATTCCGACGAGCCCGAAGGAGATATACAGTTTCCCGGAATGACCACAACACTGACGGCCTACGCAGAAGTAGAATGCGGTGTGGAATACCATATTAAACTCGCCATTGGAGATGCCAGCGATGGAGCTTTAGATTCGGGTGTATTTTTGGAAGCAGGATCTTTTACCTCCAATAGTGTGGTAAACGTAAATCTGGAAATACCAGTTGGTATTGGCGATTCTACGCTTTATGAGGGTTGCGGTGAGGCGCTCTTAGAATTTATAAGACCATCAGAAAGCCAGGGGCTTGAAGAAACGGTGTACCTCGATATAGCCGGATCTGGTATTAACGGTATCGACTTTGTTCCTGAATTGCCCGATTCGATTGTGTTCGAAGCGGGTCAGGATACCGTTTCATTTACCCTAACGGCTCCCGCAGATGGGACCGTAGAAGGCGAAGAGGTTGTGAATATTACCATTACGAATATTGCATCTAACTGTTCGGGTGCGGTGCTTACCAGCGATTTTCAATTTTACATCAATGAAGACGATCCACTCGTGGTTGAATCTTTTGATGGAGAACTCGAAGATTGCAATGACGAAATAACCCTTTTCCCCACAATCTCTGGTGGGTATGGCGAATACAATTACGCGTGGTCAAACGGTTCAGCCGAAGATACCATCACCGTCTCGCCAGGGTTTTCTACCACTTACTTTCTGGTGGTTTCAGACACGTGCAACCTGGCAGATGTCCAATCATCTTTTGATGTTGAAGTACCCACTTATCCGCCCGTTACGGTCGATTTGGGAGATGATTTTATCGTAGAAGAATGCGATGTAACCGAAACCCTGGATGCCGAAGTAGAAGGGGGATTTGGAAACTATTCCTACAATTGGACCGAAAACGGCGAAAGCATTGGCAATACGCCCTCCATCGATTTTGAAGTTCAAAATACAACAGAAGTAGAACTTACGGTGACCGATGACTGCGGTGCCACGGGCACTGATGTAGTCGAGATAACTGTGCCTCCTATCGATGTTATCGCCTATTTACCAGATGTGTTCCAGGCCGAATCTTGTTTGGAAGACATTATGATGCCCGCGATTTCTGAGGGCGGTATCGGGGAAAAGACCTATACGTGGATTGTGGATGGAGAAGAGCAGGTTACTTCAGTAGCTCCATTTTTTATGTACAATCCTTCCATGGGGCAGCATGTAGTTGTAAGAGCCGAAGACGAATGCGAAAATGTGGGAATTGATAGCACTGTAGTTGGTTTTAACTTTCCACCAGTTCAAATCGAAGTGAGTAAGGATACTTCGATTTGTCCTGGAACCGACGCTGTACTTATGGTTGATATTCTGGATGGAAGCGGAGGCTACCGAATTAGTTGGGACGGCGCAGATAGTACGGATACGTATACAGTGTCTCCGGAATTAAGGCAGAAGAACGCGTGCGGGTGAATGTCCGCGAAGTTCTCGCAGATTTCGACTATGAGTATATCGATTATTATGGACTCGACCTTACAAATTATTCAAGGGCAACAAATCCTACATATTTATGGGATTTTGGAGATGGAAATACCAGCGAAGAGCGAGACCCGCAACACCTTTATCAGGATTTAGACCCCTACGAACTAGTACTAACTGTAACAGATGATATTGGATGCCAGGATTCTGTGAGGCTGGTTACGGTACCACCATCAGAATTGTATATCCCCAACGCCATCACACCCAATGGAGATGGAATAAACGACCTGTTTGGCGTGAAGGGCGAAAACATCAAATCTTTTGAGATGCGGATTTTTGACCGATGGGGAAATTTGGTTTTCCATACAAACGACATTAAAGAAAAATGGAACGGTACCGATAGCGGTGGAGAATACTTTGGTACCACCACTACATATACTTTTCTAATTCGCTATAAAGGCGAAAAGAAAGACGATGCCATCGAGCGAACCGGACACATAACTGTTATTCGCTGAAAATAATTTTATCACCTTAATTAGACCAATTCTTATGAAATTCAGGATTTCCCTTTTAATTCTCGCCATTTTAAGCTTTGGCATTTCCATGCAGGCTCAAATAGCGGTTGACAATACCATTACAGCCGAAGAACTTGTGTTAGATTACCTCATCGGAGATGGGGTTGATGTTGAAAATATTACTTTCAATGGACAGCCCGGTAATGAAGCTAATGTTCAGATCGGTTTATACACAGGGCCTAGCGATGTTGTGAGCTTTGACGAAGGATTGGTAATGGGCACCTACAACGTTGAAGGCGTTGAAACCGGTATTGGTGGTGCGCCAACGAATCCCGCGGAAGAAGATCCCGATTTGGTTGATATCGCGGGTTTTAATATTAACGATGGCGCTATTTTGGAATTCGACTTTCTCGCTACAAGCGACTCCATAAAGTTTAACTATGTTTTTGCTTCTAATGAATATCCAAGCTTCACGTGCACAAACTTTAACGATGCTTTCGGCTTTTTTCTAAGTGGCCCCGGAATTACCGGACCGTACACCGACGACGCCATAAACATTGCGCTTATTCCCGGCACAGATACACCCGTAGCCATTAACACGGTAAATGGTGGCGCCGCAACGGGCAGTGGTGACCCTCAAAACTGCGAAGATGCAAACCCAAACTGGATCGAAGATAGTCATTAAGTTGGCTATCGGCGATGCGGTAGATGGAGCTCTGGATAGCGGTGTTTTCCTCGAAGCCGGGTCTTTTGCCGCTTTTGGTGAAGTTACAGTAGATGTATCTCCCACCATAGGCGGAGCGCCGGTAATCGAGCCTGCCTATGATGATGTTTTGGTTGCCGGATGCAGCGAAGCAACATTTGATATAATCCGTCCGGCCGGAGTACCGGTAGGTGAAATTACTGTAGAGTTTGGCGGAACCGCCGTTCAAGGCGAAGACTATATCTTCACCGCCGACCCAACCTTTGTTTTCCCCGATGGGGTAGACACCCTTACGTTTAGCATTGAAACGCTGTGGGATGGTATTCCCGATGAGAACGAAACGCTCATAATTACCATTTTTTATCCCGATGGCTGCGGCGAGATTCAATCGAGTTCGGCCACAATAGATTTTGTAGATCCCTACGAGCTGGAAACGGAAACGGAAGACGTTGATGTTATATGTCCGGCCGAACAAACGCAGGTGACCGCTGAAGGATCCAATGGAATTGCTCCATACGATTACGATTGGGGCGAATTTGGAATGGCGCAAACCACCGTTGTTCCCGTTCCCGAAGATGAACAATACTACGTTGTTGGGGTAACAGATCAATGCGGTTTTGAAATTGCTTTAGACAGTGTGCTGGTTACAAACAGCATTCCGCCGCCCTTACAAGCGGCTATCGACTTCTTCCCGACGCCCACCTGTCCAAACGAAACCGTTGATCTCGATGGGATTGTTGCAGATGGAAATCCACCGTACAATTTTATTTGGCAAGATTCACAGGCCAATGGTTATCCAAATGAATCCTCCATTTCAGTTTCAAATATTAACCCGGTATCGATCGCCTTTTCCGATACATTGGGCGTAACGCTTACCGTTGTAGACAGTTGTGGAACCACCCTCGAAGACGGCGTTCTCATAGAATATCCGGAGTTCGATTCCCTCGGAGTTACTTTCGGTCCCCTAACCGAAAACTGTCCGCTAGATCCGGTAGAGCTCGACGCCAATGCCGAAGGTGGAGCTGGTGACCTCGAATACGTTTGGAATGTTCTGGAAGGGGAGTCTGAATTTGCTCCGGGCTCCACGGCGAGCGACCAAACAACTTTCGTAATCCCTTCTAATGGAGATAATACCTACGAAGTGGAGGTTACCGACCGTTGCTACCGATCTGGCGAAGACATGTTGATTCCCACAGATG
>JAIVHP010000220.1 GCA_020201045.1 Flavobacteriales bacterium | reverse complement strand
TGCTGCGGTCCTTGTTCCGCCCCTTATCTCTTTTTTCACCCTCACCAGCATCTTCTTGCCTGCCTGGACGGCGAGTCAGGCTCTTGCTCAAAACTCTTGCTCAAACCAGCCGCTCCGCAGGCGTTTGCAACCCTGCGGTCAATATTCTGCCGGTATCAAAAAGGTTGCTTCATGGCAACTAACCCAAGCCTTACTCCAGGGTTTCATTCCTTCGTTTCGAGAAGCCGCTGCTCCAACCTTCCGGGAAGATATACCACCGAGGGTACCACACCCAACCCTTTCGAAGAGCGCATCTTGAATTTTTTCCAGTACCGGTAAACCCCCAAAATATCGAATCGGTTGTTTTCCTTGTCGAGTTTTTGAATAAACACGGTTACGGCGTATTCTCCGTTTATAAAAATGCTATTGGGCACAACGGCGCGCATGCTTAGCTCGCCGCCGTGGTTTACCACGCACTCGTCAAAGTGGTGGCTGTCGTAAATTCCAACGATCTTTAAATCCTTATCGGTGATTTGCAACTTAATGTGGAACTCGTCGAACTTTTGATCTGCCCGCATCTTTAGGTCAAACACTATATCGTGCCCGTAGTCAATTACCGGCATTTCCGGCTCCGACCGGTCGGCGTAATGCGGCGAAGGGTGAATGGTAAGGTCGATAAGCTCTGCGTAGTCGTTAAACTCCGCGCGGGGATTATACCCGCCAAACTCGTTGAAGTACCGGTCTATCCCCTCCGAAATGTCATTGCCGTAGTAGTCGGCTTGCCCCTGATCCATCAGCAAAATCTTATTGGTGATATTCGCTACATTGGGCATGGAGTGGCTTACAAAGATCACCGCCGCGGTGCGCATCATTTCGTTGATCTTGTTAAACGATTTCATCTTAAATCCCGAGTCGCCCACGGCCAGCACCTCGTCCAGAATAAGCACGTCGGGCTTCATATGCACGGCTACGGAAAATCCCAGCCTTACCTTCATCCCCGATGAGTAATACTGCACGGGCGTATCGATAAATTCTTCGATTTCCGAAAAGGCGATGATCTCTTCCATCACCGCTTCGATTTCCTTTTTGGAGATGCCCAAAACCGAGCCGTTGTTGTAAATGTTTTCCCTTCCCGTAAGGATGGGGTTAAACCCGGAGCCCAGCTCTATCAGCGCCCCTATCCGACCGTTCATTTCTATCCGGCCCTTGTCGGGCTTTATCAGTCCGTTTAGCATTTTCAGCAGGGTGCTTTTTCCCGCGCCGTTTCGGCCAATCAGCCCCAGGCACTCGCCCCGCTTCAATTCAAACGAAATGTCTTTTACCGCCCAGAACTCCTTGGGCCGCAGGGCTACGTCGTCGGTTTTAGACCGACCGAGAAACTCGCTGGTCAGGTCCTTTACCCCGTACCACAAACTGGTCTTTAGGTCGCGGCAAAACTTCTTGCCCACGCGGTCTACTCTTACAAGCGTTTCCCTTTCCATCTATGCGTTCATTCGTTCTACGAGAATTGGGATGGCCAGCCTGAAAAATACCATCACCACCATCAGCAATACCGCGGCCCCGAGCGTAACCCAGAGAAACCCGTTCAAAAACTCCGCCGGCTGTCCGGTAAGCCAGTCGCGGGCGGTCATAATAAGCGGGGTAAGCGGATTGTTCAGCACCAGTTTTGCGGCCAGACCTTCTTTGGGGATGGCGTAAATAACCGGGGTGGTGTACATCAAAAACTGCATCACCAGCGGTATGCCCTTGCTAATATCGGTGTACAGTGCACCAATAGGGGTGAGCATCACTCCAACGGCCGTTCCTGCAATAACCAGGGCGATTAGCGCCAGCGGAAACAGCAGGAGACCAAAGCCCGCAAAATACCCCAGCGCACCCAGCGCCACCATCAGAATAATAGCTTTAATTCCCGAGTTAAACAGCGATTGATATATCGCCGACATCACCAGTGCTTCCCTGGGGAAATTCACTTTGGCGATCATGGTTTTATTGGCGGTCATAATGGTGATGGGCGCCTGCATGCTCTCCAAAAAAATGGCCCAGATCATCGTTCCGCTAAAAACGTAAATGGGGTAGGGGATGCCCGTATCGCCCATAGACACCAGGCCGGTGGAGTTAAGAAACACCCACGTAACCGTATTGGCGATGGGGATGATAAACGCCCAGATAATGCCCAGAAAACTCTGCCGGTACATCGCCTTTATATCCCGTATCGTTAGCCTTTTGGCCAGGTCTTGCCCCCGCCCGATATCCGCGATCATCTCCCGCACCATCACCAGCGGTTTTTGGATGTTCGATGCCGAAGTGTAGATTCTCTTTTCCATGGATTTAAGCCCGTCAAATGTAAAACTTTTTGGGTAGGAGCTGGGGTTGATTAGTCGATTATACGATT
>JAIVHP010000219.1 GCA_020201045.1 Flavobacteriales bacterium | reverse complement strand
TTGAGATCAAGGATGTGCTCAATGCCCAATTGGAAGTATGCCGAAAAAGTGCTCATTAGAGCGCAAATTGGAAATAAATAAAATGGAATTCGCAGCAATTGCGGCTTAATTATCACCGAAGCAACGTTAACTTCGCGAAATGCTTTTTGAAAATACAGGCACCAAATGACTTTACTATTTTTAATCTTATCTACTTTTTTACCCAAAAGCGAACTAGCCGATCACGAATTTTATGTGGGATTAACGGAGGTGGTTTACACCGAAGAATCTGAAACCTATCAGGTAACCATGAAGCTCTTTACCGACGATTTGGAAAAAGGCGTTTACCTCAGCTCCGGCGACTCCATTCAACTCGGCTCCCGGTTTCAGCACAAAAAGGCAGACTCGTTGATATACGACTACATCACCGACAAATTTCAATTGAGCGACTCGGGCAAAAAGCCATTCGAACTGGAATTTGTAGGCTTTGAAACCGAATTTGATGTGACGTGGATTTACATGGAATCTGGAGGAATGAAACCTTCGGACAGCATCGGTGTTTACAATGAAGTTTTGATGGAAGTGTACAGCGACCAAACGCACATCGTAAATTGGATTCAAAACGGAATCACGCGAACGGCGCTACTTCGGCGCTCCAAACGATATACCAAACTCGAGCAATGACGAAACAGGAAAAAGCCGACTTTGTAAGAGCCGAACTCGCACGGCTATACCCCAGTTCTCCCATACCTCTAAATCACACCGACCCTTACACCTTGCTGGTTGCAGTACTGCTGTCGGCACAGTGTACCGATGCGCGCGTAAATACTGTTACCCCTACCCTTTTCAAATTGGCCAATAACCCATTTGATATGGCCAAACTAAAGGTGGAAGAGATCAGAGAAATCATAAAACCCTGTGGATTATCGCCTTCAAAAAGCAAAGCCATTTTCACCCTTTCCGAAAAGTTGGTTGCCGAGCACGACGGGCGAGTTCCTGCGGATATCACCTACCTGGAAACCCTTCCGGGAGTGGGCCACAAAACAGCTTCGGTGGTAATGTCGCAGGCATTCGGAGAGCCGGCCTTTCCGGTTGACACGCACATTCACCGACTCATGTACCGCTGGACGCTCTCTACGGGCAAAAACGTGGTTAAAACCGAAGCCGATGCAAAGCGGCTCTTCCCGCGGGGATCGTGGAACGCCCTGCACTTGCAAATCATCTACTACGGCCGCGAGTACTCGCCGGCACGCGGTTGGGATTTAAACCGCGACTTTATTACACGAAAAATTGGACGGAAGTCGGTTATAAAAGACTGGCTTAAAAAAAATCCCGGCAAAATTCCCGCAGAATGACTCACGACGAGCGAGACGAGTCGGTGATAGACTCCGGGGCGCTCCCGTATCGGATTTCGCCCCATCCAAAAGCGCTAAGTTCTTTTGCGGTGTCGCGGATGCTCGAGCGCGTGAGCTACTACCTGGTTCGCAGCCTGCTTATTTACTATTTCATAGATCGCTTTCAGGATGGCAGCATAGAAGAAGGGTATGGCATCTACAAAACCGCTGTGGCTGCGGCAGCCGCATCGTTTGTTCTCGGCGGTTGGCTGGTAGACCGATTTTTTAACCCGAAAAAAGCCATTACCTGGGCCGGATTGGCCATCGCCGTCGGGTACTTTGTGCTGGCCTTTGGCAATTCCTTTACCGACACCATCTCTGCCGTTTTGGTAATCGCCGGATTGGGCCTTTACACACCGGCTCACTTCACGGCTCTGCGGAAATTTTACACCGGAAGAGAAAATTTTTTGCTCTCGGGTATGGCGGGATATTTCGCAGCAGTTGAAGCCGGCGCACTTATCTCTTCTGTTCTTCTTGCCTATGCGCTTTCGTTTATGGGATGGCGTCAGGGCTTTATGATTGCCGGTATTATCATGATCGTGGGGCATATTTATTTACTCGTTGTGGCCAAAGCATTTAACGAGCGCGCACTTAAACCAAAAGTTTCAGAAGAGCCCCAACACCAAAAAGGCTCCATATTTTACACCATAGCCGGGGGGGTGATTTTATTCTTCCTTTCCGCCATGCTCACCATCCGCTTGCCAAATATCATTAGTGAAATTGACCTTTCTAAATTATTGTTTTTCGACAACGGCGGATTGGATTTCTTCTTTACCGCGGTTACCATGCTTTTGCTTTTGGCCCTTTACGGTTACTACTTGCGCGCTCGGGTCAACCCCCTCCCCATTGCCGGTTTGGGAATACTGACTTTTCTCGTCGTCTTTGTCGGTTTTGGCTTTGCAGTATCACAGCTAGGTTTCGGAAATAAATTGGGGCCACTGTCTGTTGGGATTTTGGTGCTTGGCTACGGAATTTTCTGGGCGCTGGTTTACCCGGCTGTTTTCGC
>JAIVHP010000294.1 GCA_020201045.1 Flavobacteriales bacterium | reverse complement strand
ATCCGACAAATTTACCAATAAAACCTTCACTTCTCCCCGGTAATCAGCGTCTATTGTTCCCGGCGCATTCAGCACGGTTACTCCCTCTTTGTAAGCCATTCCGCTACGAGGTCTTATTTGCGCCTCCGTTCCATCTTCCAGAGCGATAAATATCCCTGTGGAAACGAGTGTGCGTTGAAGGGGCTTTAGCTCAATTTCTGCGTCTATGAAAGCGTGTAAATCCATTCCCGCACTCTGCGTTGTAGCGTATTTTGGAAGTGGATTATTTGATTTATTTACAATTTGCAATTTTGTCATTTTCTAAAGAGATCTTGTAATTTTTTTTCGCGGCTAAAGGTGGCGCCAACATAAATTAAAACGCTTATCCCTGCAATCAAATGTCTTAAAATGCCGCTGAAATTCAGTTGGTAGTTAACAATTATTAATGCCGTGGCCAGCCCGGCGTAAAAGCCAATTTCTTTCAACGGGTAATCGGAAAAGTATTTTTTTCGGCCTAAGCTGTAAGACAATATCGCCATGGCTAAATAGGCTAAAAAGGTAGCTGTCGCTGCTCCGTAGTAGCCAATTCTTGGAATGAGAACGATGTTTGTTGCGATGGTAACCACAGCTCCGGTGGCTGCAATAAGCGCTCCGTAGATGGTTCGATCACTCATTTTATACCAGAACGACAGGTTAAAAACCACTCCAAAGAGCACGTAGGCCGCAATTAGAATGGGTATAACCATTTTGCCTTCGCGGTATTCTTCGCCGATAAGGAGTAGCGCAACATCCAGAAAACAAAGAATACACAGCGCTATAAAGCTCGCCACAATAAAGTAGTACTTCATAATCATGCCCTGGGTTTTCTTGCTTTCATCGGGGTTCACGATGGAGAAAATAAAGGGCTCGGCGGCAAACCTGTAAGCTTGAATCCCAATGCTCAGAAGCATAGCTACTTTGTAGCAGGCGCCATAAACTCCGAGTTCTGCTTCGGCTGTTTTTTTATCGAGTCCTGACAACTCCTGGTAGAAAGCGCGGTCGAAGGTTTCGTTTACGATTCCAGCCAGACCCAAAAACAGGAGGGGCAGGGCATAGGGAAGGAGTTTTTTATAGAGTTTATAGTGAAATCCGAATTTGATATCAACCATCCACGGAACGAGCAGGAGAAATTTAAGCGCGCTGCTTATGAGGTTTGCCAGAAAAATATATCCCACACCAAAGCTGGAATCGTAGTGGGTGACAATTAAATCGTGCCCCGGTGCTGATGGATCTTCCAGGGCATGTGGGCAGTAAACGATAAAAAGCAGGTTCAGACCAATATTTGTGAAAATGCTCACCAGATTAATGGCGGCAAAAGGTATGGGCTTGTCTTTAAGCCTGAGCCTGGCCATGGGAATAGTACTCATGGCGTCGAGGCCTACAATCCAGGCGAAAAATAAAATGTAGATTGCATAATCTCCGTAATCCATAGCCCTGGCGATGGGATCCAGATTTGCTGAGATCAGAACAATAAAAAGTACGGAAGTTGCGATAACGGAAATGAAGGATGTACTGAAAACCCTATTCGTATCCCTTACCGAAATTGCCTTTGACCCAAAGCGGAAAAAGGTCGTTTCCATTCCATAAGTGAGCAGCACTATGATAAAAGCCACATAGGCGTACAACTCGGTAACTACCCCGTATTCTTCAGTGATAAAGTAATGGGTATAGAGCGGGGTGAGCAGAAAGTTCATCACCCTGGCTACTATACTGCTTACGCCGTAGATAGCAGTTTGACCGGCGAGCTTTCTGAGTGTGGTCATTCTGTTTTTCTCAACATATTATTCACCGCTAAATTGCGGTTTTCTCTTTTCCAGAAAAGCCGTAGTGCCTTCTTTAAAATCTTCGGAGTCAAAGCAACTGCCAAACGCTTCAATTTCTACAGCATATCCGTCTACCCCTTCCGCGTATTGAGCGTTCACAGCTCTGATGGCGGCTTTTATAGCCGTGGGTGAATTTCGGGAAATGCTCGATGCGATCGCTACGCATTTTTCCATGAGTACTTCTGGTTCTACCACGTGGTTTACCAAACCCATTTGGTGAGCCTCTACCACGCCAATCATACCCGCTGTAGAAATCATTTCCAGTGCTCTACCCTTACCAACAAGTTGCGCCAGGCGCTGGGTTCCACCATAGCCAGGTATTACGCCGAGCGAAACTTCGGGCAAACCCATTTTGGCTTTTGAAGAAGCAACGCGCATGTGGCAACTCATGGCGAGCTCCAGCCCACCTCCGAGTGCAAAGCCATTGATAGCGGCAATTACCGGCGTGCCGAGTTGCTCTACCCGGTTGAATAGTTTTTTATGTCCGTCTGCGCTCAGTTCTTCGCCCTGATCTTTTTCGTAATGGGCAAATTCCGAAATATCCGCGCCGGCTACAAAGGCCTTTTCGCCACTGCCTGTTAAAATAATTGCCCGTATATTTTTGTCTTCTTCAGCTGCAATGAAGGCTTTAGAAAGGTCATCTATCGTTTGCTTATTCAGCGCGTTGAGTTTTGCCGGTCGGTTTATTGTAATAGTGCGCACGGCTTCTTTATCCGATATTAGGATGTTTTCGAAATCCATATGAAAAAAGTTTGGCACAAATGTAGAAGTATGAATAAGAAAAGACTCTATTACAACGCTCTAATATCTAATTTTACGCTATGCGCATCATCTCACTAGTCAATCTCTTTATATTTTTTTGCCTTTCAGGCTATTCACAGCAAAACAGTGAAAACGGATGGTCCCTTCCCGCTCACGATTCGCTGCGCGTTCTCGTGGTTTTTGTAGAAGTTCAATACGATACCCTTCCCGAACTTGCAGATGTTCCCGAAGGACGCGATGTATGGGGTGTTGGTGAGCTTCCGGCTTACGCCGATTCACTTTTTGACCCCTACAAAAAAGATGAACCCTATGGGGTAATGACCCGTTACTTCCACGAAATGTCGCTTGGAAATTATGCCGTAATGGGAGATTATATCCCAAAACTCTACGAAGTGAACTATTCGGATATTATTCGCGGTGGACTGGGTCGAATTTTTCAACTTACTTCAGATCAAATTGAATCGGATTCCGTCTTTGTCACGGCAAATGGTTTTGGCCTGAAAGATTTTGATTTTTGGGAAGACAGCCCAGGGTCTGGGAAGAAAAAGCCGCAGAGCACGGGCGAGTTTGAAGGTGCAGACCACGTAATGGTGCTCCTTCGGAATTATCACAAGTTGCCAAAAGGACACGGTCGCGCATCGGGGAGCAGTTTCGGTATAGTAGGCGGGATGCGAACCAATTCCTACAGCGTTTTCAACGGTGGGCACCGATTGCCATTTCACATGGCACGTCACGAGATTGCCCATTTACTTATCGGTGGAAATAACTTTCACTCCGGGGGCGGAAACGGGCCAAAGTTTACGAGTTATTTTACATCTATTCAGGGTGGCTGGTCTATGCTGGGAGCGGCAAATAGCAGTTTTCTCACCTGTGCGGGCTGGGATCGATATTGGCTCGGGTGGAAAAACCCCGAAAATGAGTTTTTAATTAGCGCGAGAGATGAGAACAGAGCCGAAATTAACGGTGATATTGACACTTCTTCGACCCCTCAGACTTTTATACTCCGAGATTTTATAACCACGGGAGACGCGCTTCGAATAAAAATTCCATTTATTCCCGAAAATGAGTATCAACAATGGCTGTGGGTAGAAAATCACACAACCAAAGCCCTGAATAATTCGCCGTTCGACGTCTTTCAATACGAGCACCACGATTGCGTAGAAGCGGCGCAACCGGGGATTTACATGAATATGCAAATTGAGAGCAATGAAAAAACCGGCTCCAATATTTACGGAAAGGTAAGAGCTGACTACCTGCGTCCCCTGCCCGCCGATGGCTATTACGATATCGAGTGGGAACTCGAAAAGGCTATGCTCGAGCCCTGTGTGAATCCGTATAAATTTCACGCGTACTATTGTTTAGACGAGAATGAGAATCCTTTTTCGGGAAACCACGCGCTCGAAATACCCTATTACTGGGAGGATGAAGAAAGACTTACCGAATCGGATACCCGCGAGCCTTTCAACCGGAAAGAAGGCGATACTTACGACCGATTGGCTCTGATGGGTCACGCTAGAAATGGATATAGAGAACGGGAGAAAACAGTGCTCGGAATTGGAACCAACCCATCATCTTCTAGCGTTCTTACACTGCTCAATACGCGCCGACCGACCCGAAAGAGCGATCGGGACAACCGAAAAATCTACCTCAATGGATTGCGGGTAGAAATTGTGGAATCCTTCGCCGATGGATCGGTGAAACTGCAAGTGAGATTTGACGATAACGAGCTAATTGAAAAGCGACGCTGGTGTGCTCCAGAAATTGTTTTGGGAAACCACATGGAAAATGCGCCTGATTTAATTGTAAAGAATGAACTCAGACTTGATTATGGGAGAACGATGACCCGTTTCGACGATCCCGATACCTTAAACGGCAAAATTCTTTTTAGCGACCCCACCCTTTTTAGAGTAGCTGAAGAGGCGCAGATGGAAGTGCACGACAAGGTAGTTCTGCAAAACAGGAGTAAAATGATTGTAGAAGATGGCGCCTCACTCAACCTGATGCGAAAGAGCAGAGTGGTTGTAGAATCTGGAGAGATTTATTTTTCTGCCGGAGCTGAAATCACCGGTAAAGGCAGGTTTAAAATAAAAAAAGGCTCTAAAATTATTTGTGCAGACCAAGAGACCCTGCTATTTTACCTTTTTCGTTCATGGCCTGGACCCCATTTTTTACCAGGTTATTCATCACCCGAATAATTTGATCTTTATCCGTTTTAACCTGGGCGGTTTTGAGTTCGGTCTTAAACTCAAAATCTATTTCGCCAAAGCCATCGTAAAGACTAATGATGTGGTTAATTATATCAATTAAATCAACCTTTTCTAGTTGGGTTCGGGGCATTCGCGCAAAATCGGAAAAGGCATTTGCGATAGATGTCAGGGCATTTATCTGATCAATAAGGTTTGAAGTGAGACGCTTAATTCGATCCGTATCAACTGGTTTATCTGGATCTAGCGATCTCTCAAGATGCTGAATATTCAGCTTCATCGGCGTAAGCGGATTCTTGATTTCGTGTGCTACTTGTTTTGCCATTTCCCGCCATGCAGACTCTCGCTCAGATTGTGCGAGTTTTTCGGTATTCAACTCGAGTTCGGCCACTTTTGTATTGTACTCTTTTACCAACCGGCCTATTTCATCAGACCCGCTGTAGGATATCATCCGGTTGGTTTTTCCCAGGTCTACGCCGGCCAAACTTTGCCTGATATTTCGCAGAGGCTGTGTGATCCATTGCGCGGTAAACAAACCGATAAGCAAACTCAAGAGAAATAGAACCACGAAGATGTTTATCACTGCCTCCAGGAAACTCGAAAGTTCATTTTCGAGTTCGGTTTGTTTGGCAAAATAAGGCAGGTTAATATAGGCCAACAAATCTCCGCGCGTATTGTAAAGTGGAATATACCCCGAGAGGTACTTCATATTTCCAATCTTTTCTTCGTGCACATATTCCACCTGTTTGAGGCGTTTTAAATGAAGAAAAGCATCGGGATTCATCATTCGCGATACCAGTGCTTCATTAAACATGCGCATCTGGCTCGAGGCAACCAAATACCCTTCGGGATTGTACACGTTGATATCGGTGTAAAAAATGTACGAAAACCGCGTGAGAAGCCGGTTGAGCATATCGGAAATGTCGTAATTCAACTGCTCTTCCTCGCCAATTTTACCCTGGAGTTCGAGTAAGATGGACTGGAGCTTTTCACCCACTTGATTCTCGTTCTTCTCGGTGTATTTCTTTTCGATGTAGTAACGCGTTGCAAAACCGAATAAAAGGAGGGTAATGAGGGAAACGGCCACGGTGAGCCCCTGAATTTTTTGATTGAGGTTGAGGTAAAACGGGTTTCTGCTTACAATGAAAACCCTTATGGCGTAGCCCAGAGCCAGCAGTATTCCGAATATAGCGCAGAGGTAGCTAAAGGTGGTCGCCTTTTCGAGTAGGCTGCGGGTTTGCTTTGAAACGATCACTACCGAATTATTGTCTACTCGCTTTACAAAATGCTCATACCCCCCTTTAGTGATATGGCTGTTGTTTTCAGGAATATTTCCAAATGTGCCCAGTTCACTTTTAAAGGGATATTTACCCCGGCTCGTGGTCAATTTACCATTGACGTAGCGACCAGACGACGTATTGAACCAGTCGCGATTTACTCCGACATTTCCGTCGATCAGCAGTGATGGGAATCCGGTTTCACGCGGGAAGAATTTGGAAGAAAATTTTAAAATCAAATAGCCGTCGGGCTTACTTGCAATGGTATATTGAAGCGGAATAACGGCCATATAGGTGGCGAGATCGGCTGTATTGTACATATAGTAGAGACTGGAATCTACGGCAGATTTTTCACCGTATTTTTCAATGTCGCTGTACAATTCAGAAAATGTTGTTGGCCTCACATTGGGCAATTTTCCCCAAATGCTGCTATCAGATTGATAGGGAAATAGCGAGATGTCGTATTTGCTCCAGTATCCGCTAAAGTATCGAGAAAGCACGTAGTCTTCCAGCGTTTGGCGGGAGTGGAGATCGCTTTCTTCAAAAACATTTTGAATTCCCTTGTCTCGCTTTAAATCTGGAAGTAGGTCTCTGTATAGGATTTCGGCTACCGGATCGTCGTCTACTGCTAGTTTTTCGGCGAGAATCTGTCGTTGGTTTCGCTCTCTCTTTTCGGTGAATTTTAGAAAAGAGTGGGATGCGATAACCCCGAAGAATACCAAAAGGGTAATCATCCTGCTGAGTTGATCGGTTTTGAGATTGGTATAAAAAACATACACGGAAACCACAATGAGCAAGAGCGGGGACCATAGCACAAAGTACAGGTCTCTGATGCCGAAGTAGTGTGTGGTAAGCACAAAGAGAAGAATAACAACCCCATTTATCAGAAAAAAACGAACCGGGCTGTAATTGCGACGGTGCGCATAAAGTGCAGTTCGAAGGGCAAAGAGATAATAGGAGTAATAGAGACCTGCCACGCCTACCAGGGCAAGAAGGCTGTATATATTAAGGCCTAGAATATTGTTTATATCGAAGGGAATACTAGAATTTATAATAACACCCTTTACCATGTAATTTACCCAGGCTCCAAAGGCGAAACTCAGAGCGGTTAGCAGGAAGATGATTACGGCGATTACCGTATCTCCATGTTTTTCGGGCGATTTCTTCCCAAAGGGCCCCAGAGCCATAAAGGCAAGAATCAAAACGAGTGCAATGTTGATTACAAAGTCGGCAATGGAAGGAAAAATCAGGGAAGACGCGTAAACAGACGGACTGAAAAGATCAAAACCGATCACATAAGATGGCCATCCAGCAGAGAGGCTGAAATATCTGAGAATCGCTGTTGCCGCTGCTAACAGGATAAATAGGAAGGCGTGATTTACCTGATTTCTCAGCGACAAGGCGGCTAATAATAAGCCCATCAAAACTGCCCCACCGCCGATAAGGGAAAATAAGATGAAAATAAAGCCCTTCGCCGTGCCCTGTTTTCCGGCTTCTTCGAATTTCAAATAAAAAGATTGGTGGTCTGCTTTAAGTTTTACCGCATTGGTGCTCGGTTTAGTGTCAATATCCAGAAGGTAATCTTGCTCCAAGTCATCTTGAAAAGAATTATTCAGATAGGCGTTTTCATAGGGGAAGGTATTCTTAATCAAAATGGCGGCGCAGTATTCATCTACACCGTCGGTTAGGTAAAGTAATCTGTACCATCCATTGTCAAAATGCGCTATTTCGGTACCGCGAACTGCTGTGCGCAAAACCGAAATTGGCGAAACAGTTTGGCTGGTCCAAAGCGCCAGTTCGTCGTTCCGAAATACGGATAAGTGAATGTCTTGCTCGCGAAGGCTATTGAAAAGGGAAGTGTTTTGCCAATGCGCCCGGGCTATTCCTTCTGATTGAAGCTTTTTTTGCACATCGAGAATTGCCCGTAGTGCGGTATTGGTCTTTTCGTCTAGTTTCTGGGCAAACTCTTTGCTGCTCTGTATCCGGTCTACATCTGTTTGTAGAAAATGAGCGGCGGGTTCGGCGAGCAAAACAAGCCCGATCCCCAGGACAAATAAGAAGATGGATTTTTTTAGGGTTAGCGCCATAAGAGAAATCTAGCAGAAAATGAGCCAAAAAAAAGCCCTGATTATTTCAGGGCTTTAATTTCGTTTTTTTTGCCGACTTTATCCGCTTAAAGCTTCGGCACCTGAAACGATTTCGAGAATTTCGTTTGTGATTGATGCTTGTCTGGCTTTATTGTACTTCAGCTTCAGCTCTTTGGAGAGTTCGGTAGCATTGTCTGTTGCTTTGTGCATTGCGGTCATCCTGGCTCCGTGTTCCGAAGCATGAGATTCGAGCAATCCTTTGTAAAGCTGAACTTTAAGTGATTTGGGAATCAATTCGGTTACAATCTCTTCCTTGTTGGGTTCAAAAATGTAATCGGCTTTTGATTCGTTCCCTTCAGCATCTTCGGGGGCCGATGATACAATGGGTAAGAATTGCTCTGTTTTTAAGATCTGCATGGCGGCATTCTTAAATGAGTTGTACACCAAGTACACCTTATCCAGTTTTCCTTCTACATACTTGTCCATCACGGCCTGAGCGATGATCGACGACCGTTCAAAAGTCAAATCATTGTAAATCTCGTAGGGAGTTTCTGGATATCCAACTCCCGGATTATATGCAGTTTTCTTAAAAGACTCAAAGGATTTTTTTCCGAGTGAGAGTACTTTTATATCTGCACCGGCGTGTTCTTCAATGAGTCCTTTAACCCGTTTGATAACGTTGTTGTTAAATGCACCACACAAACCGCGGTTCGAAGTAATGGAAATAATCAAAACGCGTTCTACAGGTCTTTCTTTTGCGTACTCGTTTTCGGAAACATCCAGAGAAGCGCTGAGGTTTTCTAGAATTTCGTGAAGCTTAGACGCATAAGGTCTCATCTGCACAATAGCATCCTGCGCCCTCTTAAGTTTTGCAGCAGATACCATCTTCATTGCCTGGGTAATCTGCTTCGTAGAGTTTACAGAAGTTATTCTAGACCGTATTTCTTTTAAGTTCGCCATTTTCCGGTTGGTTTTTGCAAGTACAACTTACAATTTCCGTCGCATTAATATTTTGAAGATAGATCAGCTGCTACTTTTTCCAGGGTAGAAGTAACTTCGTCGGTAAGTTTTCCAGCTTTAAGGGTGTCGAGTACATCGCGGTGCTTGGCGTCCATAAAGTCTAAAAATTCTACTTCAAATTCTCTTATTCTGTCAACGGGTACTTTTGAAAGCAGTCCTTTTGTACCGAGGTAAATAATCGCGACTTGCTTTTCTACCGGTACCGGTGAGTTTTCAGCTTGCTTGAGTATTTCCACGTTTCGGGCTCCTTTTCCAAGCACTGCCATGGTAGCGGGGTCGAGATCTGATCCAAATTTTGCAAAAGCCTCCAACTCGCGGTATTGCGCCTGGTCTAGTTTAAGCGTTCCCGCTACTTTTTTCATCGATTTTATCTGAGCGGCACCACCAACGCGCGATACAGAAATACCTACGTTAATTGCCGGCCTTACTCCCGAAAGGAATAGGTTAGACTCGAGGAATATCTGACCATCTGTAATCGATATTACGTTTGTGGGGATGTACGCACTTACGTCACCAGCCTGGGTTTCTATAATGGGAAGTGCAGTAAGTGAGCCACCGCCTTTAACCTTATCGCGAAGTGAATCTGGAAGATCGTTCATTTGGGCTGCAATCTCGTCTGAATTGATGATTTTGGCAGCTCTCTCCAACAATCTTGAGTGAAGGTAAAATACATCTCCGGGGTATGCTTCACGTCCGGGAGGTCTCCTTAGCAGTAGCGATACCTCGCGATAAGCAACCGCTTGTTTAGAAAGGTCATCGTATACAATCAAAGCAGGTCGTCCGGTGTCGCGGAAGAACTCTCCGACTGCCGCTCCTGTAAACGGAGCGAGAAATTGCATAGGCGCGGGGTCAGAAGCATTAGCGGCAACAACTACGGTGTAGTCCATTGCTCCGTTGTCTTCAAGTGTTTTAACAATCTGCGCAACCGTAGAACCTTTTTGGCCAATGGCTACATAAATGCAAAAAACGGGCTCACCTCTATCGTAAAATTCTTTTTGATTGATAATGGTATCGATCGTAACCGTAGACTTTCCGGTCTGGCGGTCGCCAATGATCAGCTCGCGCTGACCTCGGCCAACCGGAATCATTGCATCGATTGATTTGATACCTGTTTGAAGTGGCTCATCCACCGGCTGCCGGTAAATTACACCTGGCGCTTTTCGCTCAATAGGCATTTCAAAAAGCTCACCTTTCAAGGGGCCTTTTCCGTCTATAGGTTCACCCAGAGTGTTGACAGCGCGTCCCAGCAAGCCTTCCCCAACCTGTACAGATGAGATCTGACCAGTTCGTTTTACGGTGTCGCCCTCTTTCAGGCCTTTAGAGTTCCCGAGCAATACGGCACCTACATTGTCCTCTTCGAGGTTAAGTACCATACCGCGCAACCCCGAGCTAAATTCGATAAGCTCACCGGCTTGAACGCTGGAAAGACCGTGAATACGGGCAATTCCATCACCTACTTGCAGTACGGTACCAACTTCTTCCAGTTCCGCATCCGATTTGATATCGGCGAGCTGCTCTCTGAGTATTGCTGAAACTTCAGCGGGTTTTACTTCAGACATAATTTATTTTTTATAATTCTGATACGTAAGGATTTTTTGAAAACGCTCTTTTCATTGCGCCTATGCGGCTCGCAATCGATTCGTCGTATTGCTTGTCGCCAATGCGGATAATAAATCCGCCAATAATATTTTCGTTTACTTTTTCTTCGAGTTCTACATTATCGCCAAGTTTCTGAACCATGGCGATAATCTGATCTCGTGTAGATCCATCCAGCGGAACCGCAGTAACTATCTCGGCTGATACAATTCCCTTATGGTCTCTGTAAATATTGGTAAATGCATGTGCTATTTCCGGAAGAATTTTCTCACGACGCTTCTCGGCAACGAGGTCTATAAATTTCAGAGAAATGGAACCGATTTCACCGCTAAACACCGATTTTAAAACGGAGACTTTTTTCGCGGTTTTAATAACCGGACTCTTCAAAATACCCACGAGCTCTTTATTCTCTTTGCAAACAGCTTCGATATATTTCATATCTGCGGCTACTGCGCTGAGTTCATTCTGCTCGATGGCGTAGGCCAAAAGAGCCTTGGCATAACGCCTTGCTGCTTTTGAATCGCGGTGCATTTAATTGAGTTTAGATTCTGAGATGTACTTCTCAATGAGTTCTTTCTGCTTGTCGGTGCTCTTGAGTTCTTCGCGAATCACCTTTTCGGCGATTTCGATACTCAAGTTAGCCACTTGATGCTTTATCTCCGTAATGGCAGCCTGCTTCTCCGTGTTTATAGTATCTCTGGCAGACGCCACGATTTTATCGTACTCGCCTTCTGCCTTCGCCTTTGCTTCTGCGATAATCTTATCTTTTGTTTGCCGCGCATCTTTAAGCATGGAGTCGCGCTCCAGGCGCGCTTCTTTCAGCAAATTTTCGTTGCTGGCTTGAAGATTAGACATTTCTTCGCGCGCTTTTTTCGCAGAATTTAAAGCGTCGTCTATGGAGTCTTCTCGCTCTCTGATGGAGGCCAAAATGGGTTTCCAGGCAAATTTTGCCAAAATAAAGGCCACCAGGAGGAAAGCGATGGTAGACCAAATAACCGTACCGAAACTAACTGACAACATAATGTGATGTTTTTAAAGCAATAATTTTATTAAAAGGTGCCCCAGCCAACCGCTGGGGCTAACCTTTTTTAGTTCATTATCCCAAGACAACTAGAAGACAAACAATAACACCGAAAAGTGCAACACCCTCTACGAGTGCAGCAGCAACGATCATGTTTGCTCTGATGTCTCCGGTAGCTTCCGGCTGACGCGCCATAGATTCAAGGGCAGAAGCACCGATTTTTCCGATACCCATACCTGCACCTACGGCAGCCAATCCAGCGCCTATTCCGGCTAAACCGGCGTCAGCAGCAGCTTGTAAAAGAACAGCTAATAATTCCATTTTGATTTTGTTTTATGTGATTAAAATTATTGCCTAACTATTAATGATGAGCTTCTTGCGTGGCATCTCCAAAGTACAATGCGGCCAACAGTGTGAATACATAAGCCTGCAGAAATGCTACCAATAGCTCAATAAAAAACATAAAGATCATAAACAGGGTGCTGCCCACCCCAACTCCATATCCGGCAGCTTCGCTTGTTTCGCCAAATATCAAAATCAACGAAACAAAAGCGAGTATAATAATGTGGCCCGCAGTGATGTTTGCCGTGAGTCGAATCATTAAAACCAGTGGCTTAATGAAGATACTTGCAAACTCAATGGGTACCAGAATAAATTTTATGGGCAGTGGCACTCCCGATGGCCACAAAATGTGGCTCCAGTAATGCCGGTTTCCGTTTACGGTGGTAATTATAAACACAATTGCCGCCAATACCAGAGTCACAGAGAGTGTACCGGTGATGTTGAACCCACCGATAAATGGGATAAGCCCGAGCATATTCGCAATCCAAATGAAGAAGAAAATGGTAAGCAAAAACGGCATGAATTTATCTGCCTTTTTAGCACCAATCGAAGGAATGGCAACCTCATCTCTGATAAAGAGAATCATGGGCTCCATAAAAGATTGCAAACCTTTTGGGGCCTGACCTTTTCGCTTTCGGTATGCTTTGGCCGTAGATAAGAATATCAGAAGGAGGAGTATGACGGTCAGAAAGATTCCCGCAACGCTTTTTGTAATCGAAAGATCGAAAACGGCTGCGTTCGCAATTTCTCCCGTTTCGGGGTCGAACGCAATCTCATCACCCGAAACATTCGCGTAGTAGATATGCTCGTGGTATAAAACGTAGTCTTTGTACTTGTAGTAATGAAATTCTTCTTCTTCAGCTAACTCGGACTCGCCGTGGTGTTCGTTGTGGTAAAAGTGCGAGCTTGAAAAGACATCTAGTCCCTGGTCTGTGTAAAGAATAATCGGGAGGTAAATGGCGAAATCTCCAATGATGTGGATTTCGTGTGCATCTGATATGTGATGCATAATCATCTCGCCGGCATTAAAAGAATCGGCGTCATCTTCGGGGTGCTCATCGTGAGCTTCCGCGTGAGTACTGTTAGTTTCAGTAAGAGTGTCCTGAGAAAAAAGGGCCTGTTGACCTGCCAGTAAAAAGAATACGGCTAAGAGGGTGTAAGGCTTTTGAAAAAAGGATAATTTGCTTCGCATTAGTCGCTATTTTCCACGCTATAGCAGCGCTAGAAATCGACCGCAAAGCTATGCATTTAAATCGCAGAATAAAACAAACTTTTTCGGTTTTTTTGAAACCGAGTTTGATAGGAGTTAAACATCGGTAATTCAATTATTTGAGCTTCTGATAAAGGGCAATAAATTCTTTATATCCACACCCGTGAGGATGGCGTAAACGATAAAATAC
>JAIVHP010000435.1 GCA_020201045.1 Flavobacteriales bacterium | reverse complement strand
AACTGCAAGCGCACAAAAATGCCGTGACCCTCAGACTAAAATCGCTGGAAAATGTTTGATCTGGAAAAACTCATTCGTCCAAATATCCGGCGCCTTCAACCCTATTCCAGCGCCCGAAACGAGTTTTCGGGTGATGCGAAGATATGGTTAGACGCCAATGAAAACCCTTTTGGAAAAGGGCTTAACCGGTATCCGGACCCCTATCAATCTCAGCTCAAAAAGGAGATCGCAAAAGCAAAATCGGTTTCCACCGAAAACATATTCCTCGGCAATGGCAGCGATGAAGCTATTGATCTTTTGATCAGGGCTTTCTGCGAACCGGCAAAAGATGCGATAATCACCATGCCCCCCACCTATGGAATGTATCCGGTATCGGCACAGGTCAACAATGTGGAAGTGAAAGAAATTCCGCTTCTACAAAACTTTGAGCTAAACGTAAAAGCACTGCTTCGGGAGGTGAAAAACCCCCGGAATAAACTGACGTTTATTTGCTCCCCAAACAACCCAACGGGTAACCTTATTCCGCGGGAGCAAATCCGGGAAATTCTTCGCGCCGCTGTGGGAATCGTAGTGTTAGATGAAGCGTATATCGATTTTTCGCCCGGCAATAGCCTGCTCTTCGAATTGGAAGATTACCCCAACCTGGTTATCCTTCAAACATTTAGCAAAGCTCGCGGTTTGGCGGGCATACGCCTGGGTATGGCTTTCGCCGAAAGGCGGATTATAAAAGTGCTAAACCGAATAAAGCCACACTACAACGTAAGCGAACTTACCCAAAAGGCGGCGCTTGACGCAATGCGGCAGGAAGACCAACTTCTGAAAGCTGTTGACACCATCGTAAAAGAGCGCAAAATTCTAGAGAAAAAACTGGGCGAGCTCGAATGCTGCGTGGAATTGTATCCGAGCGATGCTAATTTTGTATTCGGTAAATTCAAAAATGCCGATGCCATTTACGAGTCCCTGAAAAACGACGGGATAATTGTTCGAAATCGTTCGCGCCTGTTAGAAGGCTGCCTGCGAATTACTGTAGGAAAGCCCGACGAGAATAAAGCGCTACTGATCAAACTAAATCAACTCCAAACCAAACCGAAAACCAATGGCCGATAAAATACTGTTTTTAGACCGCGACGGATGCATCATCGAAGAACCCGAAGACGAGCAAATAGACAGCTTTGAAAAACTTCGTTTTATGCCGGGTGCCATTTCAAATCTGGCACGAATAGCGAAGGAGCTCGAGTACAGACTCGTGATGGTAACCAATCAGGACGGATTGGGCACAACTTCGCACCCGGAAGAGAATTTCTGGCCACCGCACAACCTTATGATGGATATCCTCGAGAGCGAAGGGGTGCGATTTGACGAAGTACTTATCGACCGCACAACAGCGGCAGAGAATGCCCCAACGCGAAAACCGGGAACGGCAATGCTAACCCAATACATCAAAGGAGACTTCGACCTGGCGAACTCCGTAGTAATTGGGGATCGGGAAACAGATGTGGAATTGGCGAAAAACCTGGGATCGCGTGCCTTAAGAATTACAGGCGATACAGATTCCGCCGCCGACTTCACCACCCCTTCGTGGGCCGATATTTACAAGTATCTGAAGGGGCTGGACCGGCGAAGTACGGTAAACCGGAAAACGTCTGAAACAGAAGTTTCGGTGAGTCTCAAACTGGATGGCTCGGGAAAGAGTGAGATTAAAACCAGTTTGGGCTTTTTCGATCACATGCTCCATCAACTCGCAAGGCACGGCGGTGTAGACCTTTCTATTTTAGTGAAGGGAGATTTACACGTCGATGAGCACCACACCATAGAAGACACGGCTCTTACCCTTGGCAAGGCTTTTCAAAACGCGATGGGAACCAAAAAGGGAATGGAGCGGTACGGGTTTTTACTCCCCATGGACGATGCGCTCGCCCAGGTAGCCATCGATTTTGGCGGTAGAAGTCACCTGGAGTGGGACGTGGACTTTAAGCGTGAAAAAATCGGAGATGTACCCACGGAAATGTTCAGTCACTTTTTCAAGAGCTTTTGCGATACAGCCGGTGCCAATATCAATGTAAAAGCCGAAGGAAAAAACGAGCACCACAAAATTGAATCGATCTTCAAGGCTTGGGCCCGAGCTGTAAAAACGGCTGTAAAAAGATCTGAATCGGGAGAAATCCCGAGTACAAAAGGAAGCTTATGATTGCAATAGTAAAATACAACGCGGGAAATGTCCGCTCGGTTGAAAACGCCCTGAAAAGATTGGGCGAAACTGCCGTAGTCACCAATGACCCGGAGAAGTTGAAAGCGGCCGACAAAGTAATTTTCCCGGGGGTTGGGGAAGCTTCATCGGCGATGAAATTCTTAAAAGAGAACCGCTTAGACAGCTTAATTAGAGAATTAAAGC
>JAIVHP010000218.1 GCA_020201045.1 Flavobacteriales bacterium | reverse complement strand
GTATAAATCAAAGGGTCCGGCGTCTGTGATTTTCACCTCGGCAAAATCGCCTACACGGGCGTAGCCTGTCGATTTGGGGATGATCACTTCGTTGTCTACTTCCGGAGAGTCGGCTTCGGTGCGCCCGATGTAGTCTGGCCCTTCAATGCGATCTACCATCACTTTTAGGGTTTGCCCAACCTTTTGCAGGTTGATTTCGTGCGAAATTCCGCTCTGCAGCTCCATCACTTCTTCGGCGCGGGCTTGCTTTACTTCTTCGGGAACGTCGTCTTCAAAATTAAAGGCGTGGGTGTTTTCTTCGTGGCTGTAGGTAAACACGCCGAGTCGGTCAAAGCGCATCTCGCTCACCCATTCCAGCATCTCGCGCTGGTCTTCTTCCGATTCGCCCGGATAGCCCGAAATCAAAGTTGTTCGCACGGCAATTCCCGGAACCTGCTCGCGAATTTTGTGGATGAGCTCTGTGGTTTTTTCGCGGGTAATTCCGCGGCGCATCGCCTTCAGCATCCGCGTACTGGCATGCTGGAGTGGTATATCGAGGTAATTGCAAACGTTGGGGTGGTCGCGCATTACATCCAGCACATCCATCGGGAAACCCGATGGGAAGGCGTAGTGCAAGCGAATCCAATCAATTCCATCCACATCTCCAAGTGCCTGGAGCAGCTTCGCCAACTCGCGTTTTTTGTAAATGTCCAATCCGTAGTAAGTCAGGTCCTGGGCAATTAGCATGAGTTCTTTTACACCCTTTGCCGCCAGGCCTTCGGCGCGCTTCACCAATTCTTCAATGGGCGTGGAGCGGTGCTTTCCACGCATAAGCGGGATGGCGCAAAACGAACACGGCCGGTCGCAGCCTTCGGCGATTTTAAAGTACGCGTAATGCGAAGGGGTGGTCAACAACCTTTCGCCGACGAGCTCGTGCTTGTAGTCGGCTTTAAGGGTTTTTAGAAGCCGGGGCAAGTCGCGCGTTCCGAAGTAGGAATCGACATCGGGAATTTCCTTTTCCAAATCGGCCTTATACCGCTCGGAAAGGCATCCGGTAACGTACACTTTATCTACAAATCCGCGGGTTTTTGCATCGGCCCACTGCAAAATGGTATCGATGCTCTCCTGCTTGGCGTTGTCGATAAATCCGCAGGTATTGATGATAACCACCGAAGCATCGCCGTCGTCGCTTTCGTGCACCACATCGTATTTATTGGCCTGTAGCTGGGCCATCATCACTTCACTGTCGAAAATATTCTTCGAGCAGCCAAGCGTAACTACGTTTACTTTATTCTTCTTCAGGGTTTTCGTCTTCATACACTAATCGTTGCTAAACAGCGAGTCAACAAACTCCAACTTGTTAAACACCTGCAAATGTTCCATTCCTTCGCCCACGCCGATATAGCGCACGGGGATTTTAAATTCATCGGAAATGCCAATCACCACTCCGCCCTTAGCGGTTCCGTCAATCTTGGTAAGCGCCAGCGAAGTTACTTCGGTAGCCTTGGTAAACTGCCGGGCCTGCTCAATGGCATTCTGCCCGGTAGAGCCGTCGAGTACGAGCATTACATCGTGTGGAGCATCGGGAATAATCTTGTTCATTACCCGCTTGATCTTGGTGAGCTCGTTCATGAGATTCACCTTATTGTGAAGCCTGCCCGCGGTATCGATCAACACCACGTCGGCATTTTGCTTTACCGCCGATTGAAGCGTGTCATAAGCAACAGATGCGGGGTCTGCCCCCATCCCCTGCTCCACGATGGGCACATCGACGCGCTCCGACCAAATTTTAAGCTGATCTACCGCGGCGGCGCGAAACGTATCGGCAGCGCCCAAAACAACTTTTTTTCCAACCTTCTTGAACTGGTGAGCCAACTTTCCAATGGTAGTGGTTTTACCAACTCCGTTTACGCCCACCACCATAATAACGTAGGGTTTTATATTTTCGGGGGTAGTGAACTCTACAGCGTCTTCGGCATTGTTCTCATCGAGCAGTGCTGCTACTTCTTCCTTTAGGATGCGGTTGAGCTCATCGGTGCCGAGGTATTTGTCCTTTGCTACGCGTGCTTCTATCCGCTCAATGATTTTGAGCGTGGTGTTCACCCCAACATCCGAAGAAATCAGTACTTCTTCGAGGTTGTCGAGCACTTCGTCATCTCCACTGATGGTCTTACTTATCTTCTTTAAAAAAATCGTTAACCTGATCGTTCGTTACGATTTCTTCTTTAAACGAATACGCTCCGGTTTTAGGCGACTTCACCATTTTAATCACTTTCGTGTGATTCTTTCCCGATCCGGTTTGCAGTGTTGCTACAGTTTTCTTAGCCATAATTCAATTATTTTATCTCCCTGTGAACGGTCATCTTTTTCAAGATGGGGTTGTATTTCTTCAACTCCATTCGGTCTGGGGTATTTTTTCTATTTTTTGTTGTGATGTAACGAGATGTACCCGGCTGGCCGGATGTTTTATGCTCCGTACATTCTAAAATTACCTGTACTCTATTTCCTTTCTTGGCCATGGTAGATTACTTTGCGAATTTCTTGGTGTAGAATCCTTTTTCGCGCGCATTTTCAAGCGCTTTTTTAATTCCTATTTTATTTACGGTGCGAAGAGCCTGGGTAGAGATGGTGAGCTGCAACCATTTGTCCTCTTCGGCGATGTAAAATTTCTTCTTTATTAAGTTCGGCTGAAAGCGTCTTTTGGTCTTTCTATTCGAGAAAGAAACGTTGTTTCCAACGATTGCTTTCTTACCTGTGAGTTGACAAGTTTTTGCCATGATTATTTCCTTTATGGGTCTGAAAAAAGTGGGTGCAAATTACGGTATTTAATTCCGATTATTCAAGCTCTCCCGAAATAATTTTATTTCGGAGCCAATTAAGCGCTGTGAGCGACGATATAGTGATGTTTCGCTCGCGGTTTCGGCTGGGATTTTCCATTCTCGCTACCGTTTTTTCGGGGCCGGCTATCGCCATCCAAACAAGTCCAATGGGTTTTTCTTTTGTTCCTCCATCCGGACCGGCAATTCCAGATGTGGCGATGGCGTAATCTGTTTTGAATTTCTTTCTCGCCCCTTCGGCCATCTCTTTCACCACTTCTTCGCTCACGGCTCCGTAATTTTTCAGCTTTTCTTCCGCTACACCCAAAAC
>JAIVHP010000434.1 GCA_020201045.1 Flavobacteriales bacterium | reverse complement strand
GCACCGCCATTTACCGAAAAGTAAACGCCAAATTCGGTGGCGATAAAGAGTAGATTCTCTTTTTTGTGATCCTGAACAATTCTCCATACCGTTGTTTTTTCGGGAAGGTCGTTTCCAAGAGACTTCCACGATTTGCCTTTGTTGGTACTCTTGAAAAGGTAAGGGCTCAAATTGCCGTGTTTGTGGTTGTCGAGGGCAACGTATACCGTATTGGGATCGTGCAGGTCTACTTTAATATCGTTCACATAGGCTGTGGCCGGCACATCGGGCATGTTTCCCACTTCCATCTTTGTCCAGTTTTCTCCCAAATCGTCCGTTCGGTGCAAAAGGCCATCGTCGGTGCCGATGTAAATCACGTTTTCATCGTGTGGCGACTCGGCGATAGAAGTAATGGTATTGAAGGTAGACATGGCGTAAAGGTCCCACGGATTGTCGTAGCTCTGCTGGCGTCCCATAACGTCGAGCTGGAGTCTGTTTTGGCTTCGCGTCAGGTCGCCGCTGATGGCGGTCCAATTATCGCCGCGATCGTCTGATTTCCAAAGTCGGTAGGAGCCGTGGTAGATGCGCGAAGGTTTGTGGGAGCTAACGAGAATAGGGGCATCCCAATTAAAGCGCTCGTGCGGCTCATCTTCACCGGCGCGGGGTTGGATACCGGTAACTTCTCCGGTCGACATGTCTATCCGTGCCAGTGATCCCTGTTGCCACTGGGCGTAAACGATGTCGGGGTTGCCCGGCTCGGTTGCCGGCTGGTGTCCGTCTCCAAACAAGATCACTTTCCAGTCGCCATTTTGTATGCCTTGTACATTGTCGGTGCGCGAAGGGCCGCCCTGGGTGTTGTTGTCTTGCGTACCGCCGTAAACATTGTAGAAAGGCTCGGCATCGTCAACCGCCACTTTGTAAAACTGGGTGATCGGCATATTGGCAAAAAATCGCCAGCTCTCTCCCAGGTCAAAAGATTCGTACAGCCCGCCGTCGGTTCCGAAGAGCAGGTAGTCGGGATCGCTCATTTTAAAGGCCATGGCGTGGTTGTCAGAGTGCTTGTTCGCTTCGTTCATCGTGCGGAACGTCTTGCCGCCGTCTTCAGAAATTTGAGCGCGCACGTCCATGAGGTAAATGCGGCCTTCCTGATGCGGACTCGCATAGAGCTCCTGGTAGTAGTGTGGACCCGTACCGCCGGAAACCACGTCGCTTTGTTTGGCCCAGGTGCTGCCGCGGTCGGTTGATTTATAGATTCCGCCTTCGCGCTGGTGGAGTTCGATGGCGGCGTAGATCACATCGGGATTTTGGGGCGAAATGGCGATGCCTATTTTACCCATATTTTCTTTGGGAAGCCCTTCGGTCAATTCCACCCAGGTTTCGCCACCATCGGTGCTGCGGTGCAAACCCGATCCCGGGCCGCCACCCATATAGGCCGCGATGGTTCGGTGCCGGTCCCAGGTGGCCGCATAAAGCAAGTCGGGGTTTCTGGGGTCAATGGCGATATCGGTTACCCCCGTCCATTCGTCGTTGCCCAAGGTTCGGGTCCAGCTTTCGCCACCGTCGGTGGTTTTGTAAAATCCGCGCTCTCCGCCGCTGCTCCAGAGTGGCCCCTGGGCTGCAACCCATACCACATCACTATTACGAGGGTGGACAATAATTTTGGAGATATGCTCCGAAGTTTTCAGCCCCATATTTTTCCAGTTCCCGCCGCCGTCGGTACTTCGGTAAATTCCGTCGCCGTAGGCTACGTGGCGCCCGCCGATATTTTCGCCCGTGCCGAGCCAAAGGATCGATGGATTGCTGGGGTCGATGGTGATGCAACCCGTTGAGTAAACCGCTTCACCGTCGAAAATAGGCGACCAGGTAACACCGGCATTTTCGGTTTTCCACACCCCGCCAGATCCCACAGCGAGGTACCAGGTGTTTTCGTCATCCGGGTGAATGGCAATATCGGCAATGCGCCCTGCCATAAGTGCCGGACCAATGTTTCGCATTTCCAATCCGATAAAATTCTTCGCATCCCAGGGAGATGTTTCTTTTTCTTCTTGCGCCTGAGCAAAAAAGGCAGTGGTGATTGCCAAAATGGCGAATAGGACTCTTTTCATACGGATATTGCTTTAAGGGGCGTAATATAATAACCTGGGTTTGATTTTTTTGGGAATCCATTTAGGTCGTAAGTTGAAAAAAGGAATTTTTAAGAAGGTAGCGTTTGATTTGCGCTGAGACTGGGACTCCGCCGGATGGCGGAGGAACAGTGAGCCCCGGAACAAGTCCGGGGTTGCTTCGCTTCCCGCGAAACAAGTCCGGGATTGCTTCGCTTACCCCGAAACAAGTCCGGGGTTGCTTCGCTTACCCCGGAACAAGTCCGGGATTGCTTCGCTTACCCCGGAACAAGTCCGGGGTTGCTTCTCTTACCCCGGAACAAGTCCG
>JAIVHP010000293.1 GCA_020201045.1 Flavobacteriales bacterium | reverse complement strand
CTAACTCGCAAAAGCGCATTCAATTATCATCTGATTTGCTTTTAAATTCGGTAGATTCATTTTGCCCTGATGTAAGATCGCGGCAGAAGCTGTAAGCCAGTGTCCGGGTTTCATTTTGTAGCGAAACCTTTACGGGATTGCCTTCTATATCGCGCGCTTCCCACTCCACACAAATCTCTTTGCCACCATTGTCCTTCACACGCATTACACCAAACTGATAAGGTTTTGCGCTGTACCCATGGCTGTAGGGACCGCCTTTGTAAGATGGCTTCTCGTGCATAGGCCCAGCGTGAAAAACGGGAATGCCCGTGCTGCTGGAATCGGCATAGTTGCTGTTGCTTCCATCGTCAATCGCGCTCATATGGGCATCTCCCGAAAGGATACAAACCGGAATATGGTGCCGGGCAATAAAATTTGAAATACGTCGGCGTTCTTCGGGATACCCACCCCAATCATCGTCTTCATCGCAATCGTAATTGGGACCATCGTAGTGGTTGATAAAGGGAATTCCGCTTACCCATACAACGAGTTCTCTTCTTTGCTTAGCCAATAACAGCTCGTTTAAAAACCAATTGATGTGCTCTTCGGTGCCAAAGTTTGAACCCATACTAATACGCTCGCAGCCGTTGTATTTTGGTTCTATCTTCTGGCTGCGCAAATCGGCCAGGATAAACCTTACCCGGCCCATTTTAAAAGATTGACTCACCGGCCCATTCTTTGAATCAAACGCAGTGGGGTAATGCGGAACATATTTCCGGTAGGCATCCAGAGCGCTCGTGCGGCATGGCGCATCCCCCGCACTGTTATTGGGGCCGTAGTCGTGATCGTCCCACATGTAAATAAAAGGTGCCACACGGAAGAGCTCGGCCTGTGCATTGCTGTTCCAGTTTGAGCGATAGGCATTCCTGAAATTTTCATCGCAGTTATCCTTGATATTCTCGTAGTGAAAATCGCCGGTGTTCAGAAAAAACAAAGGCTCCGCTTCGGCCATGGTTCGGAATATCTCCGATTCGCTTCCCGTTCGCATGCAACTCGCAAAGACGAACTGAAAATCCATTGGGTCCGCATTTGGGGTGCGAAACTTTCCGAGTGGGCCAACTATGCTATCCTTCAAGACTGCACGGTAATAATACATGCTGCCAGATTTTAGGCTATCCAAATCTACCGTGCCGTATCCCGAAAGGGAATCTGTATGGAAAGGTTTGGAGTAGCGCGTCTCTGTGCGCAGCGTGCTATCGGTAGAAAAGGCAATACGCGCTTTAGCGGGATGAGACGTTACTATCCCAATTTTAGCCGAAGAAGTATCTACAGCTCCACACCAGATATGAGTTGTTCGGAGATCTTCATTTACACTTGGCGGCTTGTTTGTGCATGAGAAAAAAGAACCGAGAACGATTGCCAAATAAAAAATTGAATGCTTCACAAGTTGAGGATATGAAAAATCAAGAATAGCATTCAAAAATGAAAAACAAAGCGCAGATTACCGAATTTAACGGTTTCTTCACATGCGCTAAGTAATGCCCGCGAACTTGAAATAAGCCACCAGTAAAATAATCCCCAGCACTACCCAAAACACCGTAGCTATGATGTAGATTACTGAACAGTGCCAAATGGAACGACCCAGAGATCTGCCTGTAAAAACCTTATATCCATAAACATAGTAACCAAAAGGAACAACCAGGATAAAGATATTCATGACAACCGGCCCGAAGTAAGTATCAAGTGGCATCAGAAAGGAGAGTATATTGGTAAGGCAAAACAGAAATGTTTGGAAGACCAGGTGCTCGGCAAAATTGTAATTCTTCTTTAGATTCAAGAGGTAAGAGATAAAAGCCATTATTGGGATTAAGCTCCAGATTATCAAATTGAAATAATTTGAAAAAACTTCAGTAATTTTCTGAACTGCCATTTCTGAAGATTCATCGACACCCTTGAGAAAATCATCACCAGCGGCAGCGGCTGTATCGGAGTAGCGCAAGAGAAAAAGCATTATGGCCGTGGTAACAATCAGCAAGCGAAAGGGCGGTGTATAGTGATGTCTCTTTGTACCGAGGTACTCTCTTGCCGCCTTCCCGGGATTTTTAAACAGCGTCTTTACCGTATATATCCCACCGCGTTCCAGGTTAAATGCTTCCGCAATGGAAACAAACAAATTGCGCATCGTGATGCGTCTTACCCTTCTGACTTCCGTTACGTCAAGGGCTTCGTTGTCGACAAAATGATCCATCTCAAAAAAGTTGAGGAAAGATAAAATAAAAATTCACGGATTAGCTGATCCCCAAAATTTTATGCCCCTATCCAAAGGTGTTAAGTAAAATCATCGATCGTTCAAACGTTTCACCGTTTTGAGTGCTTCGTCAATGTGTTTGCCGAAATTAAATTGAGAGTTGAATCTGTGCTTTATCATACCGTCCTTGTCAACTACATAAGTAACCCTTCCGGGAAGAAGTCCGAGGGTTTTAGGAACGCCGAACAATTTGCGTGCGCTACCGAGTCGATCGCTGAGCAGCGTGTATGGCAACCGGTGTTTTTGAGCAAAAGCCAGGTGCGACTTTTCGCCGTCGGAGCTTATGCCCACTACTTCGGCTCCAGCTTCGGTAAAAATTTCGTAGCTGTCTCTGAAAGCACAAGCCTCGGCCGTGCAACCGGGGGTGTTGTCTTTGGGATAAAAAAACACCACTACAGGTCTGTTTTTCAATATGCTGTAAAATTCTACTTTTTCTCCGTTTTGATTGGGAAGGGTAAAATTGGGAACTTTATCGCCGGTGGTCATATGCGTTATCTATTGATGTAATTGATAGTGTAAACGAACCATGGAAGCAAAACAATAGCTTGGCATCAATGTTTTCAGAATAACACTCGTGAAGCTGAAACTGCTCGTCAAAACGAGACGCCCACAGAAAAATTCATTCGAACCCCTGCATTAGGTTGAGCAAACGGCAAATTTTGCTCAATTGGTTTTTGGATGTTTGCCCTTGCAAAGAACTGCTTAAAATAAACATCAGCTCCTGCGTTTAAAAGAGCTATTTCACCACCTGTTTCTGGCTTCACCACACCGTACTCTTCATCTTTCTGGTAGTGTTCAAAACTTATTCCCATGCTCGGTAGAATGACGAGAGAATTCTGAACCCACATGTAAAAAACGTTAGCGTTCAGAGCAACCTGATTTCCAAACCTATACTGCCATTCGTTTATAGTGTTGTACCGGTAATTAAAATCGAATTGTGCCCCCCAGTTTCGGTAGCGCAAAGTGTAATTTAGGTTTCCGGTAAGGGCATATGCACCATTCCCAACTTGAAATTGAGCCGGAAGACTGCTTCCTGAATCATCGCGCTGTTGATATTTTCCAGTTGGTAGCTTTACTCCTACTCCAGCTAATAAACTGTGCTTAAGTTTTATTCGCGTTGTATCGGCAGTATTGAAAACAGTGTAATTTACCATTGCAGCCATATCGCCAATTCCGCTTATCCGAGTCGTCCTTAAAGATTCTTTTCTGGAATGCACCCGGTAAGGCAAAAATGCCAACACCTGAATTCTCGGGCTTAAATAAAACCTACCCCAAAGCTCGTAGCTGTCGAAATTATCGCTTAACACCCTGCTTTCACCATTAAAATTAAGTGAGGTGAAAGGGTGTTTGAAGTCTCTGTTTTGATATGTAATGCCAATCAAATTTTGGGTGAACTGCGGATATATTCCGGTGTAGTTACCGCCCATGGCACATCCACACATATCACAGGCCAAGGCATCGCTGAAAGCAACTGTAGCAGCGAAAAATATAATAAGCTTCAATTTTATAATTCTCATCATTTTAAGGTTCATGAAATCGCGAATCACCGAGTAACTCGTAGTCGGTTAAGGTCTGTAAAAACGCCACGAGCGCATCCTTTTCAGCTTCAGTTAAAGCCAGTCCATCTCTGAGGGACTCATCCAAGGTCTTGCTTTCTACAATGCCTTCGCTGTAGTGATCTAAAACCTGCCTTAAAGTGGGGATACGCCCATCGTGCATGTAAGGATTGGTAAGTGACACGTTTCGCAACGATGGCACTTTAAACTTTCCCATATCGGCTTCATTTTGAGTTATAGTAGCTCTTCCAGCATCTGCAAATGTGCTATCGAGACCGTTATTTCGAAAAGAAAAATCAGTCAAAAGCACTCCGGAGTGACATGAGCTGCATTGGGCTTCGAAAATATTTTTACCGTCCATTTCTAGAGCCGATAGCTGACTCTGACCCGTGAGGTAATCGTCGTACTTACTCCGGTAAGAGACGATACTCCCCTGAAATGCAGCAATGGCCAAAAGTATTTTCTGGCTATCAATTTGTTTGCTGCCAAACACTTCTTCGAACTCATCGGGATAAGCGGTGTTTTGCTGAAGATAGTTCACGAGTTCCGAAAGATCATTGTCCATTTCATTCGGATCGGTGAGCGGGGCAATTGGCATTACTTCAATATGATTTATTCCACCATCCCACATAAAATCTGGATACCAGGCCAGATTAGTAAGCGCTGGGGCATTTCGTTTGCTTATGTTCCCATCTATCCCCACACTCAGAGCACTGCTGTGATCGGCAAAAGCATGAACTTGCGCATGACAGCTTCCGCAGGATATGGTGCCGTCGCGAGATAGGCGGGAGTCATAGAATAGCCTTTTACCGAGTTCGAACCCACCGCTTCCAATTCCCACTTCGCCAACGTGGTATACGGGAGGTGGAAAATGAGCGGGAACCTCAAAAACATCAGATGCCTTTGAAGGTTCCTGCCCATCATTTTTTGAACACGCGGCAGCGAAAAGCAGCAGAACGAAAAGACCTACTGTCCGTTCGACACAAATCATATATCAATTGTGGATATGATCAAAGCGAAACCCACCAGCAAAGTTGGTAGCCAGAATGGAAGCGTTGCTACCAGGCATATGCACGTTTGACATATCATTAAGCGAAATACCGCCGTGCCAAAAACGAGCAGCATTAGCCATTAAGTGAACAGCAGGCTCGGTATTTGGGGCAATGCGCAAAGTACTTTCACCAAAATCTAGCGACACTTCGCGAATTGCACTATTCGGTTCGCTAAAACCACCTAGGTGGTAAGTAAACGATCCGTCAACCGAAGCTGGTGAGTTTCCTTCTGCCTTGATAAAAATATAACCACTGTTCCAGCTCCAAAACATATTTTCTGACGGATCAAGGGCGCCGGTTTGTGCTCCACTTACGTTTCGAGCACTGTCAACTCCTATTGTAAAGGATATCCCAACATAATCGCCAGCTGGCATATTTTGTAAGCGAAGGTTCGTATCATCAGATGCTACATCTACGATATGGTAGCTCTGATCTTCTCTCCACTCCGATCCATCGGACTTCTGTAAGACTACGTTGGAAACGTAATACCGGAGTTTGGTAAAAGTTATAGCCTCAGAAGTTGCAGGATGTGTATATTCTGTATTGAGCTCAAAATTTGCCTCAGCGGGACCCCAAACGTGATCGAATTTGAGCTCTACGCTACCTTCCGCGGCTGATGGACTTTCATCGATATTGTTATCATCATCGTCGCTACAAGCCTGGAACATCAAAATTCCAAAAGCGAAGAATAGTAATACTAACTTATTTTTGATTGCGTGTTTCACGATATTGAATTTTAGTATGATTTAGAAATAATGTACAGCTGGGCTTATTTATGAAGACATTCACAAATGAATTTTCCCTGTGCACTTTCTTGATAATATTTGAAGTGGATGTGGGTGATCTTAACCTTATGGCCAGATTATTTCTTGTTTTTCCCACTAAATTGGAAATAAAAGCGAACACAATGCGTCTCCCTGAACAAAATATCCTGTAGGACATTTGCAGAGATGCAGTAAGAAAATTTCGCTTTAGAATAAGTGGATTTGCGGTGGACGCAGGTAGCGTGATACCCAGAGTACCGATACGAACCTGTTTTTCCACAAAGGATAATCTGCGGAACGAATCGAAGGAGAAAAATTCAATTTTTCGCTGTGTTCACAGAATAGGTTTAGCTCTGTTTTTAAATTTGGCGGTATTGTAGGTGGTTGGTTTTCCGAATTCTGGCTATTGGCTTTGAGTTCTTTTGACAAATGGCACATTCCATTGCACTTTAACTCGGGCTTATCCCTGTTTTCGCACAGAATTCTGACATAACGCTCGTATTCTACGATGTAATTCGTCAGCGTACCAACCTTCAGCAAAGCAGGCGCCGTCAAAACAAATAGTAAGAAAACTGCGAATACTTTTTTCACACTACAAATGTAAAACTTAGATGATTCGAGTATACCTGTAAATCTAAATTATTTTACGAGCGTATTTGTATTGAAATTCAATGTTCGGGAATCAACGCATCAGTCACAATAATTTTAAATCGGAATCTACTCCTGATAATCCTTAATAAAGAATTTGAATAAAAACTTAAATAAGGACTGTCCTTGATAAACAAAGAAGCCAAACATTTAAATAGTAGCTATCCATAAGCCGGAATTGACCGCAGCGCAAATACAAGCAGAAGGTTTCAGCCAACGTTTATGCATTAAACGTTACCCAGCTCAAAAAGGCTCTTCAGAGACCTAAGGACCTATATCCTGACAAAAAATGGCCATCTGCATTGGCAGAAAGGCATTTGGTAGGCCATATAATTATCTATACATTGGCTGCCATCAAAATATTTTTCTCATTTAAACTACCAAAACCTTATGAAGTCTTTTGCGCATATTCTTTTTGTAATCAGTTCATTTTTAATTTTTACATCCTGCGGCGGTGATGATGACAGCAACAATCCACCATCAGACCCTGGCGGTCACGGAGGGAGTGCGTCCTTTGATATTTCCGGCGAAATAGAAGGCGAACATTCGGGCATTGCTGATTTCAGGGCGTTTGAAATGGCTGGAGTATATAACTGGGATATCACCATCATTAATCAGGATCCGATTACCTTCAATATCTCTTTCTTGCAGCAGGGCGAAGACCCCATTGATCGCCCCGGTGAGGGTACCTATGAACTGGGAATTAATCCCGGAAATCAATCGAACGATATCTATACGGGATCTTACGTCAACTACGGAGGTAATCCATCAGAGCAAGACAATTACACCATTGGTATAGATGAAACATCCGGCACCATGGAAATAACCTCATCATCAGACGAGCTGATTGAAGGTACATTCTCTTTTACTGCGGCTCGGATTGGTGATGACGGAAATGTTGCAGGAACGATCGAAGTCACCAACGGCGAGTTTAGCGCAGTACCCAGACCGTAAAAACTTTACCCAACTTTTCTGAAATTACTTTTTCTGCTGCTTTCGGGCGGCGAGGTAAACGCCTGTGAATATAAGAGCTGCCGCTACTACCGCGCGCAGCGTGAGCACGTCGCGGGCGAGAAACAAGGATAGTAAAGTGGTGAAGAGCGGTTGCAGGTAAATGTAGGTACTCACCGTGGCGCTGCTCAATGTTTTTAGCGCAAACACATTGAACAGGTAGGCGATAAATGTGGTAAACACCACTACAAATCCTACGGATGCGAAAATACCGGGCGTCCAACTACTCCAGTCGATTTCAGAGAATTGCCCCACGCCCGCCGGAACGACAAATAGCAATCCGGAAAAAAAGACCCATTTGATGACCAGCAATGCATCGTACTTGGCCATTAGCGGTTTTACAATTACCAAATATACCGCGTAACTGGATGCATTGATAAATATCAGCAAATTCCCAAGGCTTGCCGTGGGTTCTAGGAGGTTAGCTTCGCCAGAACCGAGAATTAGATAGAGCGCTCCCCCCCCACCGATAATTACTCCGAGAATTTTAAGGGGTTTGAGCCTTTCTCGCAGCAGGAGTGCACCCATCACCAAAACCAGTACGGGATTTGACGTCATAATTACCGCTGCATTGATGGGTGTTGTAAGGTTGAGTCCTTCAAAAAACAAGAGCTGGTTACCGGCAACGCCAAAAAAGCCACAGAGCAAAATGCGAAACCAATCTTTGCGTTCGATGCGTTTAGACCCCTTGGTAAAGGTGGAAAAGGCAAAAAACAAAAGCGTCGCACCGACCACGCGGATAAAGATAAATCCGCGAGGGCCGATATACTCCGGCATTACATCCTTTGCAATCACATAATTTGCGCTGTAAATCAATGCTACAATTAGCAGCGCCAAATGCGCTAACAGTCGTGGACTCATTGTTGGGAAAAAAGCGGCAAATATCAGGGAATTATTCGACGTGTGAATGGGGTTGGATTTTGATTCCGAAGGATGTGGTTTTGGCGCTGGAGAAATGGAATTGGTTTGGGGAATATGGTCTGATTCGGCGAACGCGGGTTTGGGTTGGGTGGCGTGGTTTTGGGTTGGGAAACACGATTTTGGTGGGTGGATCGGTTTTTAGGTCGGGAACCGGTTTTCGCTGGTACAGACGCGATTTGGATCGGGCGTTGGGGGGTCCTGGGTCGGGACCCGGTTTTCAATCGGGAAATGCGGTTTGGATCGGGTGGCGTGGTTTTGGATTGGTACGCGGTTAGGGTTGGGTGGCGTTTGGGTTGGGAAACCGTTTGGGTCGGATACCGGTTTTCAATTGGGAAACACGGTTTGGATCGGGGGACGCGGTATGGGTTTGGAACCGGGTTTCGATCGGTAAACGCGGTTTAGATCGGGACCGGATTTTCGATCGGGGGATGTGGTTTTGGGTCGGGATCCGATTTTTTTTGGTAGACGCGATTAATCGCGTCTCTACCGTCGTAAATCAAAATCAAACCCAAAACCAACCGACCCACAATGAAAATCCCCAAAAATTTGGTAGACTCACAATATGTCCGATCGTTTTCAAAATAAATATCGCATACCATCCGCGCGGGCTCCGTTTTGGAATTACGGGTGGAACGGCGCGTATTTTGTAACGATTTGCACACATAAACATGAATGTTATTTCGGAAACGT
>JAIVHP010000217.1 GCA_020201045.1 Flavobacteriales bacterium | reverse complement strand
TAATACCTATTTCTAATTCCCAAAACAATGTTGAAAAGTTTCGTCGCTCGTAAGCTCAGAAATGAATTTAATTTCGACTTTTCAAACTTGCTTTCCGTTGAAAGCGGCTGCAAATGTACGCGCATTTTTCAATTCACCAAGAACTAATTCTCGTTTTTTTTGAATGTTTTTTTTGGCGCAATCCTAATCACTTCATTTACCGTCTTATGGATTCGATTTCGATAGTGAAATTATTTTCCCCCGCATGACCGAAGGCGCTGTTTTGGCAAATTCAACAATGTAATTCGCCATCTCCTCCGGAGTTGATGCAGCCGATACGCCGGGGAAAGCTTCTTTAAACATCTCCGTCTCTACACTGCCCAAAGCCAGACAATTAAAGCTGTGGTCGGTTTCTTTAAACTCTTCGCTCCACATTTCGGTGAGGCAATTCAAAGCGGCTTTGCTCGAAGAGTAAGCACTTAAACCACCGAATTTTAAACTCCCCTCTACCCCTCCTACGCTGCTTATACTAATAATGTGTGCCCCCTTAAATAGAGGCAACAACTTTTGAGTGAGTAGAAATGGGGCGAATACGTTTACCCGATATACATCTTCTAACTCGGCGCTCTCTATTTCTTTAAAAGCTTTAAACAAGAGTCGGCCGGCGTTGTGAATGAGTATGCCAATACCCCCATTGCTTTCGGCTGCGTCATATATAGTAGCTCTTCCCTGCTCTGTACAGATATCTGCATCTACTATTTCAATCTTTTTTGAAGGGTAGTCGCTTCCCAGAGCGTGCTTTAAAACCCCGGGGTTACGGGTTACCGCCAACACCTTTTTGCCGGTGCTGGCTGCAAAGGCGCGAACGAGTGCCAGCCCTAGTCCCTTGCTCGCTCCGGTAATACATATACTTGCTTCTGACATATTCTATTTGTTTACTTTTGTGTAAAAGCACGAAGATGTCGAAAATGTTGTACACCCGGTTGTCGATTCTCGTAATATTACTCGTATTCATTACTACGAGCATTTACGGACAAAGCGATTCGAAAGACAAAAAGAATCCGTTGGCGGGGTTACCCTTTAAAGAAAGGTTGTTTCTGGGTGGCGATTTTGGGTTGAGCTTTGGAACAACTACATATATACGTATAGCTCCCCTTGTGGGATATCGGGTAAACCCGGATTTTTCTGTCGGCGTAAGCCCTTCCTACCAGTATTGGAAAGTAAATACGCCAACGGACAGCTTTGATCAATCCGTTTACGGTGGGAGTACCTTCGCCAGATACTTTCTCTTTGAATCCATTTTTATTCAATCCGAATTTGAAGTACTCAACCTCGAAGCGCGGACAAGAGATAACGAAAGCCTATTAGACCGAAGGGTAAACGTACCCATGTTTTTTGTAGGTGCCGGATATAGTCAGCGCACCGCAAATGGTTCCGGTTTTTTTATCGGAGCATTTTACGATTTAATTCAGGATCCGAACTCACCTTACAGAGACGATTTAACTTTTAGAATGGGTGGCTTTATTGGACTCTAGCAGTAACCTATTTTTTCCTTATCAGTATACGCTTGTAAATTATACATACACACTTTATTATATGGCATTCCCCTTAAACCATGTCAGCCGAAGGTTTCTAAACCTGTCGATCCTGTCGATTATTTCATTAACGCTATCCCTTCAAACACAGGCTCAGGTGCAAATTTGGGGCGCCAGTAGCTCAGGAGGCGACGATCAAATTGGATCATTATTCTCCGTATACGACGATGGGTCGGAATATCAAACCGAATCTTTCTTTGAAAATTCTCCAGAAGGAGCATCTCCCCGATCTAATCTTGTTTTTAGTTCAGACGGATGGTACTACGGAATTAACTCAAGCGGCGGCGAGAATGGCGCGGGAACATTCTTCAGGTATCAGGAAGGCTCGGGGTTTGAAGTATTACACCAGCTAAATGGTTCAACAGATGGGTTTGGCTCTCGATCGGAACTCATTGAAATTTCCGACGGTGAATTTATAGGAACTACATTCAACGGCGGTGAAAACGGCGCCGGTACGATCTTTCGTTTCTCCATGGCTCAAGGTTTTGAAGTGCTCGAAAACTTCGAAGGATCGCCGGGAGCGGGAAATCCAACCGGGGGCTTAACCTACGATGAGAGTGCTCAGCGGGTGTACGGAACCACATCTGGTGGTGGAGCCGATGGATTCGGCACTGCGTTTTACTACGAACTGGATGGAGAAATTACCGTGATGCACGAGTTTGCCGGGGGTGCTGAAGGAAGCAATCCGCAAAGCGGCCTAACCCTCTCAGAAGATGGAATGCTGTATGGAACTACCCAATTTGGGGGTGCAGAAAACCAGGGAAGCTTTTTTCGCATCGATCCGGAAGACAACAGCTACGAACTGATCTACAGCCTGAGCATCGCCGATGGCGACGGGCGCTACCC
>JAIVHP010000041.1 GCA_020201045.1 Flavobacteriales bacterium | reverse complement strand
GATTTACATTATTTACGGCGAGCCAAATAAAATATACCGAACGAGCAAAGCCGAAAATTGGATATACGGAGAAGAAAACAATCCCCTGTCGCTTTCCTTCGATTTTGTAAAAGTTATAAATCCATTTACCGACAACGACTACAGGTTGTTGCGCAACGATACGTACAAGCCGTCATACCACCGCTCGGTAAATGCCTGGCGCGATGGCAGAATTTATTGACCCGATGATGAAAAAAGAACAAATGCTCTACGGGATCCATCCCCTACTGGAGGCGATTGAAGCCGGAAAAACGCTGGATAAGGTGATGGTGCAACGCGGCCTCAATCCCGATACGCTGCACAAAGTACTGCCTGCGCTCAAAAGGGCAGACATCCCATTTCAATTTGTACCTAAGGTTAAGCTCGATAAATTCACACAGAAAAATCACCAGGGGGTTATCTCTTTCATTTCGCCCGTTGAGTTTCAAAATATCGAGTGGCTACTCCCTTCTATTTACGAGAGCGGCGAGACGCCATTTTTGTTGATTCTCGATCGGATAACCGATGTGAGAAACTTCGGAGCCATCACAAGAACGGCTGAGTGCGCAGGAGTGCACGCCATTATTGTTCCCACCAAAGGTGCGGCACAACTCAATGCCGACGCGATAAAGACGTCGGCGGGAGCTGCGCTGAGAATACCCATTTGCCGCAGCAATTCCCTCGGTAAAACCATTTCGTTCTTGAATGAAAGCGGATTGGAAACATTTGCCTGTCACGAAAAAGGGGAGCGCGTTTATTACGAAGCAGATCTGAGCGCTCCTTCGGCCATTATTCTCGGCTCTGAAGAAGATGGAATAAGCAAAAACATCCTGGAAGCCAGCAGTGGAAGCCTGTCTATACCCATGAAAGGCGAAACATCATCGCTAAATGTTTCGGTGGCGGCATCGGTATTATTATTCGAATCTCTTCGCCAAAAAGCAACAGCGGCTGCATAATATTTCGGCTTTTAAGCCCAAAAGGCAGTTATTGATACCCAACTATTAAAAACTTGTTAAAACCAGCCAATTCTGGCGTTTGCCAAACCTTACCTTTAACCATAACGTACGCGATGTAAGGTGCACGCAGCAGAATTAAATTAAGGATTTACGCATGGTCAAAATTTCACTCTTTCTAACCCTCATCTTAACGCCTTTTTTTACTTCGAAGGCGCTCGCTCAGGAAACTGATAATCAATCTTATTTCAGAACTTTTACAGTAGAAGTATCCGGATTAACTGAAAGTGAGCGAACAAATCTGGAGAATACTTACCGCGAAAAAAGTCATTTTTCCATCGATAAAAGTAGCAACGCTAAGTCGAATGTCCTCGTCGTAAAGGTTAGTGCAGATTATCCGAAACGCGTGAGAGACATAAAAACTGAGTTAAAAGATCTGGCAACGGCGCAGATACCGGTAAAACGGATTAAAAAAGTTGAAGAAAATAAACAACAGGAGTAAAACAGGTATTTTAATATGAATTCACAAAAAGAAGGCATCCAATTTCCTGGTCGGTTAGCTCCAGCAGTTTTCACCGCTCTTGTTTTTTGGTTTTTATCCGGATCTGAATCCTTTGGTCAAAATATTTCCATCGAATACAATCAAACGGCCACCGAACTGGCGGAGTCTATTGCCGGGAATGGGGTTCAACTTATCAACCCTGTTTTGGTATGCGCAGACAGTGCAGCGGGCAAGTACAACGCACAGAGTGTAACCGGTTTTCCGGATGGACCGGGAATCGTGCTCAGCACCGGAAACATCCAGGACTTGCGCGGCCCAAACCAAAGCCAAAGCACCACTACCGAATTTGACACTCCGGGAGATTCGCTACTTACCTTTATTGCGGGAAACTCCACCTTTGACGCTTGTGCATTGGAGTTTGACGTGGTACCAATCGGTGACACCCTGCGGTTTAATTTCACCTTTGCCAGTGAAGAGTACAGCGAATATGTGGGAACGCCATTTAACGACGCTTTTGGGTTTTTTATCAGCGGACCTGGAATTACAGGCGATCCGGGACTAAACGGACAGGAAAACATCGCGCTAATACCCGGAACGAGCGATCCGGTAGAAATTAATTCCGTAAACAACGGGAATCCGGATATCGGCTTTCCCGCTGTAAACCCGCAGTTCTTTGTAGACAATCCGCTTGGGTTTAACTCTGCCGTCGAATACGATGGTTGGACCCAAAATATATTTGCCGAAAAAATTGTAACTCCCTGTGATACCTTTCACCTGAAGTTAGTCATTGCCGACGTTGCCGACAGAGAGTACGACCACCTTCACACGCCAACCGGTAACCCCGGATCCGTTAGTTGTAACCTACTTTATTGGCGGCACAGCCACCAACGGTGTTGATTATCCCCAAATTGGTGCTGACCCCGATCCGCTGGAGCCAAAATTTATTACCATTCCCGGAAATACTGCGAGTGCGAGTATCCTAATTGAACCCATTGCCGATGGCCTCGATGAAGGGGATGAGTCCATTGTATTCTACGTGGGTAACCCCCTGTGCGAAGGGACAATTCAAGACAGCCTGGAATTTATTATTCAAGACTCGCTCGACCTGGCGGTAAACCCGCCACTTTCGTTTGTTTGCCTTGGCGATAGCATCACCTTTGATGTGGAGAGCAGCGCTACAAGCTTCACGTGGTCGCCGGCTGATTTTCTAAACGATCCGAATATCCAATCGCCAACATCAACTCCAACCGGCGATATTACCTACACTGTAACTGCCGGAGCTGCGGGATGTACATCTCAAACCACAGTAGAATTACAGGTTACGGATGTGCAACTTTCGGCCGACGTAACTTCCATTCTCTGCAATGGCGAAGACAATGGAGCCATTGATTTAACGGTATCGGGCGGCCAAAGTCCGATAGAATACGCCTGGGTTGGGCCCAATGGATTCACTTCAGACAGCGAGGACCTGAGCGATCTGGAGCCGGGAACCTACGCCGTGCTCGTTACCGACAGGGATGGATGCACCGCAAACCTTTCGGTGGAAATAGAAGAAGTTGATGCCATAGAATTGGAATTGAGCAGTCCGGAATTTAACGGGGGCGATAACATATCTTGTTTTGCCGCCGAAGACGGTCAGGCCACAGTAAATGTTAACGGGGGAACCCCGCCTTATGTATTTACCTGGGACGACCCCGATACACAGACCGGCCAAACTGCCGATGATTTAGCAGCCGGAACCTACACCGTTTTGGTTACAGATGCCAATGGCTGCGAAGCAGAAGGAACCATCACCTTAACATCGCCCGATGCGATAACCGGCCAATTGGTAGAGCGAACAAACGTGCCCTGCACGGGTGAAGCTACAGGCAGCGCTACGATTGAAGCCGTTGGTGGTAATGGCCCTTTCAGTTACACATGGAATACCACACCGCCCCAATTCGGGCCAACGGTAGAAAATGTCCCTGCCGGATTTTACACAGCTACCATTACCGATGTGAACGGATGCACCGGAAATATCGAAATTGAGATTACCGAACCCGACACGCCATTGAGTGGCTCTGTGGATGTTGACCCTCCGCTGTGTAATGGCGATGCATCTGGTGTAGCTATGGCAAATATTTCGGGCGGTACGCCGCCTTATATTTACGTTTGGAGCATCGATCCCGCATTTGATCAGCCATCGATCAGCAACCTCCCGGCAGGATCGTATAACCTTTTGGTGGAAGACGCCAACGGTTGCACCTTGTCTATTCCATTCAATGTAAGTGAACCTTCGGAACTCGAAATTCAAATCGTTTCGCAGCAAGACGTATCCTGCAATGGCAACGCCGACGGGCAAATAACCGTGGCGGGAAGCGGTGGAACTTCACCCTATTCGTACGAGTGGAACACCGACCCGGTAACTACGGGGACGAGCCTAAGCGATTTGGAACCTGGCGACTATGAAGTAACGGTTACCGATGCGAATGGATGTGAAGAATCACTATCAGTGACCATTACCCAACCCGAGCCACTTTCCCTTTCGGAAACTATTTCTAACCCCTTGTGCAGCGATTCAAACGACGGCGAAATAACCGTTGAAGCTGAAGGTGGAACCGCTCCATATTCTTACCAGTGGGATACCGAGTCGCCCGAAACGGGAAGCACAATTAGCGGACTTGGTGCCGGGGAGTATGAGATAACCGTAACCGACCAAAACAATTGCACCATTCAAGCTACTTACGAAATTGTGGCTCCCACAGAGATTATAATCTCAGTTGAAGATATTGAAAATGTGCTTTGCAACGGCGGAGAAACCGGATCGGTTGAAGTTTCAGCCACAGGTGGAACACCAGATTACAGCTTTAGCTGGAATGACCCGGCAAACCAAACGGGTCCGGAAGCCACGGAACTCGCAGCGGGTGTTTATACCGTGACCGTAACAGACGAGAACGGATGTGAAGAAACGCTGGACGTTACCATCACAGAACCGCAAAATCCGCTGGATGGATCGATAACCGATTTAATAGATGTGGATTGTTTTGGCGAGAGCACCGGGCAGGCAACCGCACAGGGAACCGGCGGATCTGGTTCTTATTCTTATCAGTGGGACGATCCGAATGGTCAGGAAACATCAACGGCGACCAATTTGGCGGCGGGTGAATATACAGTAACCATTACGGACAACAACGGCTGTACCGTGCCTGTGGTTCTAAATGTAACAATCGGCGGTCCATCCGATCCACTTGAAATCGAACTCACCCCTTCTGAATTCGACGGGGGCTTCAACGTGGCCTGTGCTGATGACAGCACCGCGACGATAGATCTGGAAATAAGCGGCGGCACCGCTCCATACAGCGTGCTCTGGGATTTACCCGGATTAGACACCAGTACCGACGAAGATCTGAGCGACCTCGCCCCGGGAGTTTACGCAGTGACCGTTACAGATGCAAACGGATGTGAAGAAATGGCGTCGGTAGAGCTTACCGCTCCCACCCCAATCAGCATCTCCGCATCAACTACTCCAAGCCTGTGCTTTGGCTCTCCCACCGGATCTATAGAACTGGAGATTTTTGGAGGCGTACCCGGATACACCGTATCCTGGAATGGACCAGACGGCTTTACAAGTAGCGACCTTATTCTCGACAACATTGAAGGCGGGATTTACAACCTGGAAATTGAAGATTCTAACGGATGTATTTACACCGATGCCGTTACGGTAAATCAACCCGAAGACATTGTGATCAACATCGATTCGATATCGGATTACAACGGATTTAATTTGAGCTGTTTTAATTCTACAGACGGTGCCATTTTTACATCGGTGACGGGGGGATTGGAACCCTACTCCTTTCAGTGGAATACGGCGGGAAACACCAATTTTTCAAACCAACCCGATGTCCAAAATCTCGGGCCGGGCTCGTACGAAATTGTAGTAATAGACGACAACGGATGCGTGCAAAGCGAAATCATCACACTTACCGCTCCCGATACGGTTGGAGTAGATTTTAACGTTAGTGAATACGACAACGGATTTAATATAAGCTGCTTTGGAGCAGCGGATGGTTCCATTGAAGGTATACCCATTGGCGGTGCCCCCGAATTTACTTATCTGTGGATTGGGCCGGGTGGTTTTGGGCCGGTTTCGGGCAACCCGATTGAAAACCTGGAAGCCGGAGAGTACAGTGTATTGGTTTCGGACGGCAATAACTGTAATGCTTTTGGCACCGTTACGCTCACCGAGCCCGAATTTTTCGCCATCTCGCTTGTGGCCGAAGAAATTAACGGCAGCAACATTTCGTGCAATGGAAATTCTGATGGATCCATCAACTTGATTGTAAACGGTGGCGCACCACCTTTCGCCTACAGTTGGACCGGGCCCGACGGCTTTACAAACACCTCGGAAGACCTGAGCGACCTTCCCGCTGGTGAGTATTGCGTGGACGTTACCGACGCGAACGACTGTACCGAATCAGCCTGTATCACACTCAGCGAACCCGAAGTACTTACCGCGAGCCCCGATGCACTCGTTTATGCAAATGGCGCAAATTTAAGCTGCGACGACAGTGAAGATGGTGAGATCACATCCAATATTTCTGGTGGAACTCCACCCTATTCCGTTTCGTGGACAGGTCCGGGTAATTTCACATCCACAGAACTAAACCCGACCGGACTCGCCGCTGGAGAGTACTGTGCGGACATCACCGATGCCAACGGGTGCCAGTTTAACACCTGTATTACCCTTGAAGCGCCGGAGCCTTTAGAAGTTGAACTCGATGTAAATACCCCATCGGGATGCGCAGGCGAAAATTCCGGGGCACTGGAAGTTACCGTAACCGGCGGGCTACCTGCATATGCGTTTTCCTGGACAGGCCCCGACGGCTTTAGCGCATCTACCGAAGACATCTCGAATTTGGCGCCCGGAACGTATTGCCTTACCGCCGAAGACGCTGAAGGATGCACCACAGAACGCTGTTTTGAAGTTGCCGAACCCGCACCTATTGAAGTCACCTTAAACGCTGTAGAATATGAAGGCGGGGTGGAAATTGACTGCAATGGAAATGACAATGGAAGCATCAGCTCCACTGTAAACGGCAGCTTTCCACCTTACAGCTATTCCTGGACGGGTCCAAACGGATTTACTTCCGATCAGTCAGCCATTGACAATCTCGAACCGGGAAACTACTGCCTGGAAGTTACCGATTCAAACAACTGCACAACCGAATCGTGTATTGAAATTACCGAGCCAGACCCGCTTTCGGCTGTTCCAGACTTAACCATTCCCGATTGTGGAGATGGAACACCGGCCACCATCGACCTGAATGTTTCGGGAGGTACACCACCCTATGCATTCAATTGGAGCAATGGTGAAACAACCGAAGTCATAACCGTTGAAGAAGGAATATATTCCGTGGTGATTACCGATGCCAACGGCTGTGAAACCACGGAAGATCTGGCAATTATTTTGCCAACACCTATTGTAGTGATTCCCCAGAGCCCTGAAACCAATGGATTTAATATTGCGTGCAACGGAGAAAGCACCGGAACGATTTCGACACTCATATTTGGCGGCGATGGAGACCTCACCGCCGAGTGGACGGGGCCAAACGGCTTTACCAGCACATCGGGCAATCTTTCGAACCTGGAAGCAGGGACGTATTGCATAACCGTGACCGATGAACAAAATTGCACCGGTGAAGCGTGTATTACACTCACCGAGCCGCAACCGATTGCGATTGATCTCTCGGCAAACGAAACAGCGTGCTCCGATTCGGAAGACGGCAGCATTTCGGCAACGGTGAGCGGCGGAGTTCCAACCTATTCTATAAGCTGGACAGGGCCCGACGGTTTTACAGCCACAGGCACCGAGCTAGACGGTTTAGCTCCGGGAACGTACTGCGCCGAAGTAACCGACTTTAACGAATGTACAAACTCAGAATGCGTAGATATCAATTCTCCCGACCCCCTTTCGGCGACCTTGAGCAGTCCGGAGTTTGATGGATTTAACATCGCCTGTTTTGGCGACAATAGCGGATCGATCAATACCACAGTGACCGGCGGAACCGATCCCTACAGTTTTTCCTGGACAGGAGATGATGGCTACGCTTCGACCGAAGAAAACCCAACTGCATTGTTTGCCGGTGAATACTGCGCAGTAATTACCGACGCCAATGGGTGCTCGACAGAAACTTGCATCACCCTTACTGAAGCGCCGGGAATTGATGTTTCCATTTCGGTTTTTGAGTTTCCAAACGGCTTTAATGTTTCCTGTGGAGACGCCTGCGACGGATCACTTGAAGCTACCCTAACCGGAGGCGCTGAACCTATCGAGATTAACTGGACCGGCCCGGACGGGTTTTCATCCGATCAGCTTGTACTCACAGATCTCTGTGCGGGTACTTACAGTTTGAATACCACCGATGCCAATGGCTGCGAGCAATCAACCAGCATTACACTTTCCGCACCGGAGCCCATCGTTATAGACTTAGACAGCCCTGTATTTGGCGGTGGAAACGAAATCAGTTGCTTTGGTGAAAATACGGGTACCATCAACACGCAAGTGAGCGGTGGTATTGGCGACTATACCTTGTCGTGGACCGGACCAGATGGGTTCACGTCGGCAAACGACACCATCACAAACCTGATAGCCGGCACCTACACATTAAACGTAGAAGACGAAGACGGGTGCACCGCTTCGGCCCAGATCGAACTATCGGAACCGGATGTCCCACTCACGGCGACGGCTTCACCGTTTGAATTTCCTTCGGGCGATAACATTTCGTGTTTGGGAGCGAATGACGGGAGCATTACTGCCAATCCAAACGGCGGCACACCACCCTACATCTACAACTGGAACGGACCGAACGGCTTTAACTCAGACCTGGAGACCGTTGAAGGACTGGAGCCCGGTGAATACACCCTCGTAGTAGAAGATGCAAACAGTTGCGTATTTACCGTTGTGGTAACGCTAACCGAGCCCGAAACGGAGTTAGCAGCCGGACTGGGTGTACTGTCGGAGATATTATGCGCGGGAGAAGAAACCGGCGAACTTGTAGCAATTCCCTCGGATGGCTCTCCCGATTATACCGTGTTGTGGGCAGGCCCCAACAACTATACATCTACTGAATTTCAAATCGGAAACCTGGCACCGGGAACCTACACCTTTGTAGTGGAAGATGCGAACGGATGCACGGCGAGTGGAGCTTACACGCTTATCGCTCCATCTCCTATTACCATCTCGGCCGAAGTAATTGACGCGGAGTGCGAAACCCCAACCGGAACGATAGACATTACGGTTTCGGGTGGTACTTCGCCCTACACCTATAGCTGGAGCAATGGCACCGATGGGCAGGATATTGTGAGCGAAACGGCCGGCGAGTACGACGTTTTGGTTACCGATGAAAATGGATGCACTGCCGCCGATACCTTCGAAATTGAAACGGTGAATGCCCTGGTGGTAGAAGCAACTGTTTCGAATCTGATTTGCAATGGCGACAGTACCGGGATGATCGATGTGTTTGTTACCGAAGGCACAGAACCCGTTTCTTTTGAATGGACCGGCCCCGACGGGTATGAGAATACCGGCTCGCTAATCGCCGATTTAGCAGCGGGAGCCTACACGCTAAACGCCAGCGATGCCGCGGGATGTTCCATTACGGAAACATTTGAAGTTACCCAGCCCGACCCACTTCAAATTGAAGAACTAAACAGCCCCAACTATCCCAATGGGTTTAACCTTTCGGGCTTTCAAGCCGATGATGGCCGCATACTATCGCCGGTGGTTTCGGGCGGAACCACCCCTTACTTCTATGAGTGGGGCAGCGATAACGGATACGAATCTTCGTCGGGCGACAACCAGCTCAATCTTATGGCCGGAAATTACTTCCTGGTTGTAAAAGACGACAATATGTGCACCGACACGGCATTTATCGAACTCACCCAGCCCATTCCAATTGAGTTGCCAAACGGAATCTCACCGAATGGAGATGGGTTTAACGATGCGCTACTGGTTCGGGGATTAGAAGACTTTCCAAACAATCGCCTGCTGGTTTTTAACCGATGGGGAAATCAGATTTACGAAGAATCGAACTACCGGAACACTTCGCCGTGGTACGGCGTAAACGAAAGCGGGAAGGAAGTACCGGAAGGAACCTATTTTGTGGTAGTAGAGCTCGAAGGCCGCGACAACCTGCGGGGATATTTAGAAATTAGAAGGTAATTTGAATACGATGAAAAAACTACTCTTCATATCAGCTATTCTTTTCGGAAGCTCGGGCCTGTTTGCCCAGCAAGAAATGATGCTGAGCCAATACATGTTCAACGGTCTTTTTCTCAACCCGGCTTACAGTGGTACCCATTCCTATGCCGAAGCGACAGGACTGTACCGCGCGCAATGGACGGGATTTGAAGGAGCGCCAAGAACCCAAACATTTGGCGTGGAAGGCCCCATTTCGAATGAACTTATGGGTCTTGGTCTTACTTTTATAAATGACCAACTCGGCGATACCCGGCAAACACAGGTTTTTGCAAACTGGAGTTACCATCTGTTTCTCGACCCGGAAGGCGAAACCAGATTGAGCTTTGGGATTAGGGCCGGTTTCTCGGATTATACCGCCAACCTAACCGATACCAAAGTATTCGACAACGGCGACCCTGTTTTTGCGGAAGACGTTTCAAACGAATTCGTTCCTAAGTTTGGCGCCGGAGTGTATTTATACGACAAAATGTGGTACGTAGGACTGAGCGTTCCAACGATCTTTGCAGCCGATAAAAACGTTAGATTCAATATAAACGATGTTGGAGACCGTTATTTTGAACCGCATACCTATCTTACAGCCGGATACGTATTTAAGCTAAATGAAAACCTGGTTCTCAAACCTTCGTTTCTGATCAAATACCTGCACGATACACCCCTCCAAGCGGATATCAATTGTAACCTATTGATCAAAAATACGTTTTGGGTAGGTGCGTCATTCCGCTCGGGCGATGCAGTCGTTGGGCTATTGGAATACAATATCGGAAACGACTTTAGAGTGGGATATGCTTATGATTTTACAACATCACAACTCAATACTTACAACAATGGATCGCACGAAGTAATGCTTAGTTTTAAATTTGGCAAGGATCCTATAAAAACCAAATCTCCCAGATACTTTTAATAAACTTTATCATGAAAGTTACACTCTCCCTTAACACTTTACTTATCGTTGTGATTGCGGCCTTTTTAGCATCCTGCTCAAACGGCTACATCAAATCTGGCGATAAGGAATACGAAAATCTCAGTTATTCAAAAGCCATTTCGAAGTACGAAAAAGGCCTGAAAGGCCAACCGGATAACATCGATGTAAAACTCAAAATTGCCAACGCCCACCGGCAGATGAATCAATCTGAAAAGGCTGAAAAGTACTACAGCGAAGTGGCTGACTCCATCGATCTACCCGAGGAGCAAAAGCTAAATTACGCTCAGGTATTGATGAAAAATAACAAGTACGACGAGGCAAGGCCATTGCTCGAATCTTATTTGGAAGAAAACCCGACCGATCAATTGGCTCGCGACCTTCTGGGATCTACCAACACCGTGGAAACGCTGAAAGAAGATACTTCCGCCCGGAGAGACTGAAATTACCAGTGCGGCTTCCACAAATCCATGGACCGGGTACTCATTTCTGGATATGTTTTATGTGAAAAAAGACGCGAGCGGAGTTTGGGATATCCCCGAGAATTTTTCGCCCGAATTAAACGGCCGTTTTCACGATGGACCGGCAACTTTTAGCGAAGACGGAAATACCATCATCTACACCAGAAGTGCTATGAGAAATGAGCGGAAGAGATTGGTAAACGAAAACAACGAGAATCAATTTTACCTCTACACCAGCACCAAGGAAAATGACACGTGGAGTGAACCCAAAGAACTGCCCTTTAACAGCAAAGACTTTAGCGTGGGCCACCCCACCCTTTCCAAAGATGGAAAAACGCTTTACTTCTCCAGCGATATGCCAGGAGGATACGGCGGCTCTGATATATACAAGTCGAACTACGAAGATGGAAATTGGTCTGAACCCATAAACCTCGGTAAAACGGTAAATACACCCGGAAACGAAGTATTCCCTTACATCGCAAAAGACGGAACGCTGTATTTCTCGAGTGAAGGACACCAAAACCTGGGAGGACTGGATGTATTCTTTAGCCAAAATAACGCTGGAATCTGGGGAGCTCCGGTAAACCTGGCTTATCCACTTAACTCGAGCAGAGACGATTTTGCCTTTGTTTTGAATGAAAACGATACCACCGGATTTGTTTCATCAAACAGAAACGAAGTAGACCGGATTTTTGAATTTACCAAAGTCCCACCGGTGTTTATCGTAAAGGGTATGGCATCTATCAAGCCCGGAAATGAACCTGTGGAAGGGGTTAGCATCAACCTGGTAAACCTTACCGATTTAGACTCTGCAACGACCACCACCGGAAAAGATGGAAAATTTAAATTTAACCTGCTGCCTTCTAAATCTTACAAGATAAGCGGTAGCAAAGAAGGATTTTTCACGGTATCCAAGTCGTTTAAAACATCGAAGCAATCGGAAGAAAAAGAAATCGACCTGGTATTTGAAATCGATGAGATCGTAGAAAGCGATAGTGGGACAGGAAGTGGTAATCCAGACGACGGCGGCGCTACAGCGAATAAAACCTACGATATTGGAGAAGTATTTTACGACTACAACGATGCATCCATACGTCAGGACGCGAAGCCAACCTTAAACAAGTTGGTAACCATGCTCAAAGACAACCCAAAAATATCTATCGAAATTCAATCGCATTGCGATAGCCGTGGAGGAAATGCCTTCAACAAAGAACTTTCAAACAGGCGTGCAGCTTCGGTAGTAAAATACCTTACATCGTCGGGAATCAATTCAAACCGACTTACCTCGAAAGGATTTGGAGAATCGCAGCTGGTGAATAAGTGTATTGACGGGGTGGAGTGCACTGAAGCGCAACACCAGCAAAACAGAAGAACCGAATTTATCGTTTTGAGAAAGGGCGAGAGCTAAGCACCCTTTACCAAACTGGAATTAAAAAAATCCCGTGCACTTCGCCGGGATTTTTTTTATGCGCTTTTGGCCAACTCCTTGTATTGCATTTTAATGGCATCGGCAAAACTGATGTCCTTGAGTTTGCTCTCAATCCAGGCTGGAAAGTTGAAGTAATCGAGAATGATCTGATCTGTATGGTTGTGGATGTGATCCCAGAACTCATCCTTGAACTCCCGGAAGATGACAGATTCATCGGTTTTACCACTGTTTTTGGCCAGCTTCTTCATGTTGTTAAGGATCATTACTTCCAACTCGTGGTCGCGGTGACGTTTGCTCAAATACCTGAATGTAGCCTTGATGATGTACTCCAAAAGGTCGTAGTTGCCGAGCTCGTAGTGAACCACCAGATTAAACAGGCGGGCGTAGCTGTAAATATCCTGCCTTAAGTTGGTTTCGTTGTCGTTTAGCACCCGATTAAGCCAGTGGAGCGATTCCTTATACCTGCCGGCACCGAAGTAAACAGAAGCAATGCTGTTTAAAAAGAGCAGCTCCTGTTCTTTATTGATCTTGGCCGCGTTGGTCTCCAGTCCATCAATTATTTGTTCTACCGCTCCAATCGCTTCATTGTAATCGCCGCGCTTTTCATAGATTCGGAGTTCGGCAAGCGCGGTAGATTTGAAAACAATCAATTCAATATCGTCGGTAGCAAAAGCGGTTTTGCTGGTAAAGCTCCGCATGGTTTGAATCATTTCTTCCGCTTCATCAATTCTACCCAAATCAATCTGCAGGGTGAGAATGCTGCTAAGCGTGCCGATATATCTTTTTGGAAGGTCTTTTCGGATAAGTGGATTGTTGTCGAGAATTTTTCTCACCTTTTCGAACTTTACCAGCGCGGTTTCCTTGTTTACGTTTGCCGTAGCGCAAAAGCCCTGTATGTAATAGCAAATAGTAGCTGCCCTGTTGCTAAGCGCGGTATTCTTACCGATAATGAGCGGGTGGTGAGATATCTCTTCCACCAATGCCCGGTCGGCGTCGCTTCGCACGTAACCACCGCTTCTGAAAACGTAATTGATCTTGGAATAAAGAACGTGGTAAGCAGCAAGGTTTCGGAGCTTTTCAATAATTTCCTGCTCTTCCTTAATCAGGGCATCCAGGTCTTTGGTAAACTCCCCTTCTTCGTATGCTTCTTCGAGGAGCAGCTTTTCCCAACTAAGGAGCTCGAACAGGTAGTAAAACTTTTCGTTTTCGAATGCGAGCTTTTTGGCCCTAACCAAAAACTTATTGCACTCTTTGTAGAGCGCCTTTTTGTATAGAATTTCAATGTTTTTAAGCTCTTGCTTTAGCACGCTGCTAATTGTGTTGTCAGCGTGGTAGGCTCTCAGACTTTTTAAAATAAGCTTGTAGAGGTGATTTTTTTCCGACGGCAGGTGCTTTATAAAGGTCTCTTTTTTAAACTGCTCTTTAATGGCATCTTCGTCGTACTCCTTCTGACGGTCTATTACCTCAAATATTTTGAGGTAATTTTTATCTCCCGATTGGAGTGAAGATGAGAGTTTAAAGAACCTTTTCTCCGACTT
>JAIVHP010000040.1 GCA_020201045.1 Flavobacteriales bacterium | reverse complement strand
ACCATAGGAGCATTCGTCGTGTAGTCGAGCAATTCCTTTCCCGCTCCCTTCAAAATGGCGTGACCGGCGGCGGTATCCCATTCCATAGTGGGTGCAAACCGCGGGTAAATGTCGGCAGCTCCTTCGGCCACAAGGCAAATTTTTAGCGAGCTTCCCATGGAAACCATGGTCACTTCCCCGCGCTCAGCGGTAATTTTATTGACAAATGCCTTGGTTTCATCAGATAAGTGAGACCGGCTTCCCACCACCGTATACGTCCGCGTTCCTTCGTCAATCGGAAGTTTTCTGCCCTGGGATATCCACTCGTTTAAGTCGCCAACACCCCCATTAAACTCCGGCAGCTTAAATGAACCCAACTCGGTATTACCGAAGTAAAGGGTTCGCGTTACCGGAACGTAGATCACTCCCATCACCGGGGTTCCGTTTTCGATAAGGGCGATGTTTACCGTAAACTCCCCATTCCGCTTCACAAATTCTTTGGTGCCGTCGAGCGGATCGACCATCCAGAATCTGAACCATCCCTTGCGTTCTTCGTAGGAAATCTCCTTTCCCTCTTCGCTCAAGATAGGGATAGCAGTAGATGCCAGTCCCTTGGCAATGGTGTTGTGCGCCCGTTTGTCGGCTTCGGTAAGCGGCGTTTTATCGTCTTTGAGCTCCACATCAAATGCAGATCCGTAAACATCAATAATTTCAAGCCCGGCCTGATATGCTGCAAAAATTGCAGTCTCGAGTAAAGTATTCATACAATCACTTTGAAATTTAGGGTGGTAAACGGCCTACAATTATTAATTTCGCCTGCTTAAACCATGGAAGAGAAAAAAGGAAATATTTTCACTTTCCACAACGAAATTATCCAGCGCGAAGAAAAGCAAAATCTTTTGGGTCAAAAAGCAATTTCCATTTGGCTCACAGGATTATCGGGTTCGGGAAAGACCAGCATCGCAAAAATTGTGGAGCGCAAGCTTCACGATGCGGGTAAACTGGTTATGCTTCTCGATGGGGATAATGTGCGCGACGGGCTGAACAATAATTTGGACTTCACACCCGAAGGCCGGAAAGAAAACATTCGGCGCATTGCCGAAGTGAACAAGCTCTTTAACAATTGCGGCGTTATTACCCTGAATTGTTTTGTAAGCCCAACAAAAGCCATTCGCCAGATGGCCGCCGATATTATTGGCGATTCGTTTTGCGAAGTATTTATTGACACCCCGCTCGAAGTGTGCGAATCTAGAGATGTGAAGGGCCTTTACAAAAAAGCCCGTGCGGGAACAATTCCAAATTTCACCGGGGTATCTGCTCCATACGAGAAGCCCGAACACCCCGATCTCGCGATTCAAACAGCCGATCAATCGCCCGAAGAAAGTGCAAAAGTGCTCTTCGATTACATGAACCAAAAATCCCAGTTAAGTTGATTCAATCCTATAGCCTCACCCACCTTAGAGAACTCGAGTCGGAATCGATTTTTGTTTTGCGCGAAGTCGCCGCACAATTCGATCGTCCCGTTATGTTATTTTCCGGCGGAAAAGACTCTATCGTCATGTTTCACCTGGCGCGAAAGGCCTTTTGGCCGGCGCGCGTTCCGTTTCCGCTGCTGCACGTAGATACGGGTCACAATTTTCCCGAAACCATTGCTTTTCGCGATGCCCTGATGAAAAAAACCGGTGCCAAACTTATCGTGGGGTCGGTTCAGAAAAGCATAGACGAAGGGAAAGTTGTGGAAGAAAAAGGCGTAAATGCCAGCCGAAACGGATTGCAGACGGCCACCTTGCTCGAATCGCTCGAAGAGGGCAAATACGATGCGGCCATGGGTGGCGGCCGAAGAGACGAAGAAAAGGCACGCGCCAAAGAGCGGTTCTTTAGCCACCGCGATGAGTTTGGGCAATGGGACCCCAAAAACCAGCGCCCCGAATTGTGGAATCTCTTTAACGGAAGGAAAAACTTTGGCGAACATTTCCGGGTTTTTCCCATTTCAAACTGGACCGAGATGGATATCTGGCAGTACATTCTCCAGGAAAACATCGATATCCCACCGCTGTATTTCTCGCACAAGCGAAAAGTATTTGAACGCGACGGAACCATCCTGGCCGATAGCGATTACATCGAAAAGAAAGCCAGTGAAACCGCAGTTGAAAAAACCGTTCGGTTTAGAACCATTGGAGACATGACCTGCACAGGCGCGGTGGAATCTAATGCCGATACCCTTGATAAAATTATTGAAGAAGTAGCCGCCACCCGCACCACAGAACGCGGTGGACGATCGGACGACAAGCGCAGCGAAGCCGCTATGGAAGACCGCAAAAAAGAAGGATACTTTTAAAAAGACAGCCCGAGCAAGAATGAAAAGAAAAGATCACTACCTCGATATGGACCTCTTGCGGTTTACCACCGCAGGCAGCGTAGACGATGGAAAATCTACGTTGATTGGAAGAATGCTCTTCGACAGCAAGAGCATTTTTCAAGATCAGATGGAAGCCATTGAAAAAGCCAGCGAAAGAATGGGAGGCGAAGAAGGCGTAAACCTCGCACTGCTCACCGATGGCCTTCGCGCCGAACGCGAACAGGGAATTACCATAGCCACATCCAGTACACCCGAAATATGGTGACCGGCGCCTCCACGGCAAACCTCGCCATAATTCTGGTAGATGCCAGAAATGGATTGGTAGAGCAAACGTGCAGACACGCTTTTATCGCATCGCTGCTGAAAATTCCGCACGTTATTTTCTGCATCAATAAAATGGATCTTGTTGATTACAGCGAAGATCGCTACGAAGAGATCAAAGAAGAACTCGAAGCGTTTTCTTCGAAACTCGAAATAAGCGACATTCGGTTTATCCCCATCTCGGCGCTCAAGGGCGACAACGTGGTGAATAAATCTACACAGATGGACTGGTACGGCGGTAGCACGCTGATGTACACCCTCGAAAACATCCACATTTCGGGCGATCACAACCACGTAGATTGCCGGTTTCCCGTTCAGTATGTCATCCGCCCGCAGAGCGATGAATTCCACGATTTTCGCGGGTATGCCGGAAGAATTGCCGGGGGCGTTTTCAAAAAAGGCGACGAAGTGACTTTACTCCCATCGGGTTTTACCAGCAAAATCGCATCGATTACAACCATGAACGGCGAAATTACCGAGGCTTATGCACCCATGAGTGTTACCATTCAGATAGAAGACGATATGGATCTGAGCCGGGGAGATATGATTGTGCGCACCAACAACCAACCAACCGTAGCACAAGATTTAGATGTTATGATCTGCTGGATGAGTGATCGCGCCATCGCCCTGCGCGGAAAGTACGCCATCGTCCACACCACGAAAGAAGCGAGGTGCATTGTTAAAGAAATAAAGTACAAGGTAAATATCAATACCCTTCACCGAATAGAAGACGACAAGGAAGTGGGGATGAACGACATCGCCCGCATTTCTATCCGATGCACCCAACCGCTGTTTTACGATCGGTATAGCAGAAATCGCATCACGGGAAGTATTATTCTAATAGATGAGGGGACGAATGAAACGGTTGGCGCGGGTATGATTATTTAGATGCTGTCCATAAAGTCCAATACCGGCGTTACGCCTGCCTGCCGTTGGCAGGCTTGCTATCCAAACATCATGATTCAGCCCCTCGAATGTATTGACAGATTCTATTTAGTGACTGTCTATAGAGTCCATTATCGGTGTTGCCCTGCTTTTACACGGATCCGAGCAACTTTGAGATTCCTCGCTGCGCTTCGGAATGACAAGCGCTACGGGTGTTCGGGGGTGTTGGGAGTGTTGCGCGGCTCCGCCGCGCAACACTCCCAACACCCCCCCCCACCAAAAAAGAGAAATTGTCATTCCGAGCAACGCGAGGAATCTTTTGAAAGGCACCGAACAGCAGCCAAAGAACCTGTTTCACTTTTTACGTCCGGCACTTTTGTCACTTCATATTAACCTATCATATAACACAATCTCTAACATCTTGATGTTGAGCCAAGAGCATTTCGAGAAAATCTGAACTCGTTTCGGGGTAAGCGAAGCAATCCCGAACTTGTTTCGGGGCTCTCCTTCCATTCGGCGGAGCACAAGCGTCTGTGCATTTTTTTGAATTTTAGTTTTAAGGATTTACGCAGATACTAGGACTCCGCCGCATGGCGGAGGAACAGTGAGAAAATGGACAACCAAAGCTCAAACTGATGAGTTCGCAGAGGATCGCCTGCGATCAGTGAGATACCCGACGACATTTCTCTTTGCAAGGTCTCACAGCGTGCTTGCACGCCTCTGCGCACTCGCCAAAACACGCCCTGCTTTTCATTTTCTCACTTCACCTCCGCCCTTCGGCGGAGCTCAAGCGTCAGCGCTAATTTTTTGCGTTCGGATATAATAACAAAATCGAATTTCCGCTTAATCTTCGTTCTGAGTTGAACACCTTTCTATCGACAGATGCTATTGAACCGTTTTTGATGTATCAAACTTGGCTTTGGACAATGTGTCTCTTTGAGACTCCATTTCTTTGATCAATTCCCGCGTCATTTCCGATGCTTTTTCTTCACTGCTCGCCTTTTCGGATTCGCCGCTGCAGGCATACAGGGCCGCCAAAAGCAAAATTCCGGTAAGCGGTTTTAAAAATGACATCTATTCTACGGTTACCGATTTAGCCAGATTGCGCGGCTGGTCTACATTGCATCCGCGCATTACCGCAATGTGGTAGCTCAGCAACTGCAATGGAATTACCGTGATCAAGGGCATCAGGCTTTCGTCTACATCGGGGACTTCAATGGTGTGGTCGGCCATTTCTTTGATCCGTTCCTCGCCTTCGGTGATAATGGCGATAATTTTTCCCTTACGGGCTTTTACTTCCTGAATATTGCTCACGATTTTATCGTAGGAACCCGCTCTGGGCGCCACCACAAAAACGGGCATTTCTTCGTCGATGAGTGCGATGGGGCCGTGCTTCATTTCGGCGGCGGGGTAGCCTTCGGCGTGGATGTAAGAAATCTCTTTTAGCTTGAGCGCCCCTTCGAGTGCCACGGGAAAATTGTAGCCGCGACCGAGGTAAAGCGCGTTGGGTACATCCTTGTAAATATCTGATATGTACTTTATTTTATCGCTTTGCTTCAATACGGTTTCCACCATGTTTGGGATATCATTCAGCTCGATAAGCAATCGGTGAAAGCGGCTGCTCGTGATGGATCCCTTCTGATGGGCAACGTGCAGCGCCATTAGCGTTAGCACCGTAACCTGAGCGGTAAAAGCCTTCGTACTTGCCACCCCTATTTCAGGGCCGGCGTGGGTATAAGAACCGGCATGGGTAGCGCGTGGAATACTCGACCCGATTACATTGCAAATTCCAATAATGGTTGCACCTTTAGACTTCGCCAATTCGATGGCAGCCAACGTATCGGCCGTTTCGCCCGATTGCGATATCGCGATAACCACATCGTCTTCGTAGATAATGGGATTTCGGTATCGGAATTCAGATGCGTATTCTACTTCTACGGGGATGCGGGCGAGGTCTTCAAAGAGGTATTCGCCCACCATTCCGGCGTGCCAACTGGTGCCACAGCCGAGCATGATAATGCGCTTGGCGTTGACAAATTTCTGGATGTAGTCGCGAATACCGCCCAGCTCTACGTGTCCGGTGTCGGGGCGAATCCTTCCGCGCATGCTGTCGCGAATAGATCGCGGCTGCTCGTAGATTTCCTTGAGCATAAAATGCTCGTAGCCGCCTTTTTCGAGCGCTTCCAGGTGAAGTTCGAGCTCCTGCACATAAGGCGTTTTTTCGTGGTTGCTGATGCTCACGAGTTTCAGTCCATCGTTTCGGTCTACAATGGCAATCTCTTCGTCTTCGAGGTAAACTACGTTCTTGGTAAATTCTACAATTGGCGTGGCATCTGAAGCGATGAAGTACTCGCCTTTTTGGCCTATTCCCACTACCATGGGACTTCCCTTTTTGGCCGCAATCAACTGGTTGGGATTGTTTTTATCCATCACCACTATCGCGTAAGCGCCAATCACTTCGTTTAGCGCAATTCTCACAGACTCAAAAAGGGTTACATCGTTGTTTTGCTGAATATTGTCGATAAGCTGGATAAGAACTTCCGTATCGGTTTCGCTCTTAAAGGTGTGTCCGCGTTTGATAAGCTCTTCGCGAAGCGGGCCGTAATTCTCGATTATCCCGTTGTGGATCATCACCACATTTCCATTTTCGGAGGTGTGGGGATGCGCATTCACATCGTTTGGCGGGCCGTGCGTTGCCCATCGGGTATGGCCAATACCCATGGTTCCCTTCGGCGTTCCAGCTTCCAGAACCATTTGCTCTAAATTAGATACTTTGCCCTGGCATTTTATCAGATCAATATCATCATTTTCGAGAACTGCAACTCCAGCACTGTCATAACCCCTGTATTCCAGTCTCTTAAGACCTTTTATCAAGATGGGGTATGCTTCTCTCTGGCCGATGTATCCAACTATTCCGCACATAATTTAGAAGTTCGTTAAGGTTATGGCTAATTTAAGGTTATTAGACGGGTTTGCGGCATCAGGATATTGGGGACCATTTAACACAACCCTGTTAGCGGTGAAAGCTCCGAGGTTATCGTAGAATAGGGTAGACCTACCCGCAACGATTTGGAGCGGCTGATTTTCGCGATTTCCAAGCAGTATCTGCTGGATGTAGCGGGTAATGATAAATCGATAGCCATTGATTTGCGGGTCGTAGGCTCCGCCGATTAATTCGTCAAATTCGTCGGGTATTAAAAAGAGCGCCCCTTCGTCGTCTACGCCATAGAGATATAAGCGCTGCGGCGGTGGAAATTTGCCCGTGCGGCCAGCTCTGGCCGGAACGACAAGTTCGGCCTTATTGATGGCCACACTTCCCGAATCGCCTCGCAGGTTTTCGATATAGGGCATCTCCAGTTGAACCCGGGTTCCACCGGTGGCCTGCACGTATAAATCGCGGGCTCCCGGTTCGGGATTCCCGTTTAATTGATCGAAAAGGGAAATATCGGCAGAGGTGAAATCGTGTTCGAAGATATTGTACTTACCCACATTAGAACGGATATCGAAAACATACGAAAGGGTGTCTTCTGTGACCGTGTTTCGGTAGTACATCGTGAGATCTGAGAACTCAAAAAAGGTATCGAAGGAAACGATTCCCGAAGAGCGCGAATTGATCAGCGATCGCGTCTCGTCAACGGTAATCATCAATCCGCGAAGTATGGAAACAAAATCTGCATTCGACATTCCGGTATTCCCGCCCGCTTCAATAATTCTGCGACCCAGTTCCGTATCGAGTGGAAACCGCATCTGTGCCGGCAAAGTGTCTCCACCAACCACCACCTGATCGATGGGATTCGGAGCTACGCGGTTTTTTCCTTCGAGTATCAGGTCCTGGTTACCGATACTTGCCATGCGATTGCTGTAGTAAGCCGAATCTATAGAAAGGCTGTCGAGCACTTCAAAAACCTGGAAGTACTGCGCTCCCCGACTTCCGTAAACAGCATTATCTCCACCGAAATTAGAAGATGGCGGAAAGCCGATTTTGAGCACGAGGGAGTCTACAATAATATCGTCGGCCGTAGCGCCACCCTGAATAAATACGGGAGTTCCACTCGAGAGCCTGAGCTCTGTAACGTGGCTGCATTTGGTAAACCCGAAAACCGGATCGATGTAGGCGCCAACCAAAGCCGGGCTCACCTTATCGGTTCTAATCGAATCTTCGAGAAGGGTAAATGCATTTACCGTAAAGGTATCGATGGCATTTACTCCCAAAATATCTTCTCCGGGTTGAAGGTCGAGACCCAGATCTTCTTCGGGTCGCTCGCAGCTCGTGGTCAAAATGAGCGCACCTAAAAAAAAGAGAGCGGCCAGAAAATAAGGCCGCTTCATAGTATTCGTCATGTGATTGCTAAGGTTATTCAACAAGTACAGAGTTCTCTTCTACAATTTTATCGTAGAATTCGCTGTAGGTCTTAACGCAAGAACTCGGCTCGCAGTATTTCAACGTTGGCGTATCTTTCAAGTTTTCGATAGAACTTTTTATTCCATCGGGAAGTTCTTCGCTTCCTTCAACAATACCATCGGAAAATTTAAAGGCGAGATTGCTCAGATTCAAGAAATTTGGATCTTTTACATCTGCAATATCCTCGTCTCTAAACCCGTCGAACTTGAGTTTTTTGATGAGGTTCTTATCGAGTGAACCTTCAAAATCGTCTTCATAAGCAGAGAAAACAACTTTTGAATCGGCAAAATGCGGATCGTCGTTGTAAAATTTCTTCACGTAAAGTGGAAGAAGCGATGTAAACCAGCCGTGGCAGTGGATAATATCCGGCGCCCAGCCAAGTTTTCGCACCGTTTCTAAAACGCCTCTGCAAAAGAAGATCGATCGCTCATCGTTATCTTCAAAGAAGTTTCCGCTTTTGTCTTCGAGGACAGCTTTGCGCTGGAAAAAATCTTCGTTATCTATAAAATACACTTGCATTCGCGCTGTGGGAATCGAAGCTACTTTAATGATAAGGGGGTGATCGGTATCGTCAACAACCAGGTTCATCCCCGAAAGTCTGATTACCTCGTGAAGCTGATGCCTGCGCTCGTTAATCGAACCATATTTTGGCATAAATACGCGTATTTCTTTGCCTTTTTCATGAATCCCTTGAGGAAGATTACGCGACACCTCAGATAATTCGCTCTTGGGCAGGAAAGGGGTTATTTCCTGCGATACATACAAAACTCTCGTTTTCTTCATAAAATTTAGGGATAGATATTTCGAGTACAAAAATATATAAATTTTCCGGTTAATTCAACTGAAACCCTTAGCTTTAGCGCCTTTTTAACTATTCTTCGCACCCGCTCTACACCCCCTACAAAGCTCTAATGCAGACATTTAAAACCGCAAAAAGCATACTGGAGCTCTCGGAAAAACTCAGGCAAGAAGGCCAAACCATCGGTTTTGTTCCAACGATGGGAGCGCTTCACGAGGGGCACATCAGCCTGATCAAAAAAGCGCGGGAAGCCAATGATATCGTAGTGTGTTCGGTTTTTGTGAATCCCTCTCAGTTCAATGAGTCGGCAGATTTCGAAAACTACCCGCGCACCCTCGAAAGCGACATCAAACAGCTCAAATCGGCAGATTGCGACTTTGTTTTTGCCCCACCAACCGATGAAGTGTTTCCGGAGAAAGATACCGCAGAATACGAACTGGGCGAAGTAGCCCGCGAACTGGAAGGAGCCCATCGCCCCGGCCACTTTAACGGGGTCGCATCGGTTGTTAAACGGCTCCTGGAGTTGGTAAATCCCCACCGCGCCTATTTCGGGTTGAAAGATTACCAGCAATACGCCGTAATTAAAGCCCTGGTGAAACGCTACAAGATGGATGTTGACATTGTGGGATGCGAAATTGTGCGGGAGCGCTCCGGATTGGCCATGAGCTCTCGAAACATACGCCTTTCAAACGGAGGGAGAGACACCGCATTGGCGCTTTACCGCTCACTGCGCGAGGCTCAGTCGGCGCTGAGAGCAGGAAAAACAGTAGCCCAGGCGGAAAGTGCCGGGCGGGTCATTCTTAAAATGGTGCCGGTAGATTTGGAGTATTTCGAAATTCGAAACCGCAGCGATCTCTCGCAGCCCGCGGAAAAAACAGACAACTTAATTGCTTTGGTGGCAGCCCGGGTAGAAGGAATCAGGCTGATTGACAATCTTTTCTTAAACATGGAATAGCCTGCGTATTTCGGCGGGCAATATTACCTTAGCGCCAATCTTTGAGCAGTGAAAAAAGCCCTCGTTCAATTTTTGAAACTCGCCATCCCCATTTCTTTGGGAATCTATTTGGTGGTAACCATTTACAACGATCTGAATGCAGAGCAGCGGGAAGCGCTGTTTTACTCTTTTGAAGAAGCCAATTACTTTTGGGTGGGTCTCGCTTTCGCGATGGGGCTGCTAAGCCACTACATACGCGGATACCGCTGGAAATTCCAGTTGGAAGCCATGGGGTATCAAACCCATTCCCTAAACAACTTTATGGCGGTGATGATCGGTTACATTGTAAACCTGGTTCTGCCGCGGGTTGGAGAAGTGAGTCGGGCTGCAAGCATAGCCAAATACGAAAAAATACCCTTCCAAAAGAGCTTCGGTTCTATCCTCTCCGAGCGCGCACTCGATGCCATTGTTCTACTCACTATTACCGGTACTACGGTTTTGCTCCAGTTTTCTATTCTCGAGTCGTTTGTAAACGATGCGGGCAATTCGTTTTTGAAAAAGCTGAACTCACCGCTTTTGTGGATACTGGGGGCTCTAGCCGTTCTGGCTATTCCGGTATCGCTCTTTGTATTTAAAAGGTTTAGATCAAACGCCTTCATCTCAAAAATTGCCGAATTGGTAAACGGCCTTGCCGAAGGGCTGCGCAGCATTCTGCGGATGGAAAAGGGATGGCTTTACGTTCTCTCTACCATCGCCATTTGGGCCCTGTACGTCGGGATGTTTTGGATTTGTTTTTTCGCGCTCGAAGAAACTGCCGATCTGACGGTGAGCGCCGTATTCGCCGGATTTGTTTTGGGCAGCTTTGCCGTAGTACTGGTGCCGGGCGGGATTGGCGCTTTCCCGGTCGCTATCATGCAGGGACTTATCATTTACGGAGTTGCCGGCGAAACGGGTTTTGCCCTCGGGTGGATTATCTGGTTTTCGCAAACGCTGATGATTGTTCTCTTCGGCGGATTAAGCATGATTTATATGCCGATCTACAATAAAAAACACGCTCATGTCGCAACTGGAATTCCTAAAACATAAAATCACATCGCCCGAAGACCTGCCAAAGCTCATCGCCCGATGGCGCGTAAAAGGACATAAAGTTGTTTTTACAAACGGGGTTTTTGACATCATCCACAAAGGACACATTACGCTGCTTGCTGCAGCGGCCGACATGGGCGACAAACTCATTCTCGGCTTGAACTCAGATCAATCTGTGCGCACCCTGGGAAAAGGGCCCGACCGCCCCATTAACCGGGGCGAAGACCGGGCATTTGTGCTGGCCGGACTCGCCTCGGTGGCGGCAATCGTAGTGTTTTATGAAGGCACCCCGTACGAGCTCATCAAAAAAATTGAACCCGATGTATTGGTGAAAGGCGGAGATTACGACCCCCACCAAACCGATCCCGAAGCCAAAAACTACATTGTGGGAAGCGATATTCAGGAATCAAACGGCAAGGAAACGGTGGCCATACCCATTGTAGACGGGTATTCCAGCACATCGATAATCCGCAAAATAAACCATGGCTAAAACAAAAACGGCTTTTTTCTGCGGAAACTGCGGCTACGAATCGCCAAAATGGTTGGGCAAATGCCCCTCTTGCAACGAGTGGAACACTTTTTTGGAAGAAACCATCGCAAAGCAAAACAAGGGCGCCCGACCCACCGAGCGAAAATCTACCGCTAAAGCGCAACCCATTACTACGGTTCAAATAGACCGGGTGCGGCGGTTTTCATCGGGCGACGCAGAACTCGACCGGGTATTGGGAGGCGGAATAGTGCCCGGATCACTGATTTTAATCGCCGGAGAACCCGGAATCGGGAAGTCTACCCTGATG
>JAIVHP010000216.1 GCA_020201045.1 Flavobacteriales bacterium | reverse complement strand
AGTCGTTATCGTAGTCGATGATGAAGACCGCGAGAACGAAGGAGACTTCGTTGCTGCCGCCCGATGTGCCACAACTGAAATGATCAATTTCATGGCCACCCACGGCCGTGGTTTAATCTGCGCACCGCTCATTGAAAACCGATGCGAAGAACTGGGATTAGACCTGATGGTTCAATCTAATTCGGCGCTTCACGAAACGCCGTTCACCGTTTCGGTAGACCTGCTGGGGCACGGTTGCACAACCGGAATCTCGGCCAGCGACCGGGCTAAAACGGTTCAGGCTCTGGTAGACCCCGAAACAAACCCCAACGATTTGGGGAAACCCGGACATATCTTTCCGCTTAAAGCGCGAACTGGTGGCGTTTTGAGAAGATCGGGGCATACCGAAGCGGCGATAGACCTGGCAAGGCTCGCCGGCTTTGAACCGGCAGGAGTAATCGTAGAGATTATGAACGAGGACGGAACCATGGCCAGGCTTCCGCAACTCAAGGAGATCGCGACGAAATTTGACCTTAAGCTGATTTCCATCAAAGACCTTATAAACTACCGGCTGAAGAACGAAAGTCTGATATCTAAGGACATTGCCGTAGACCTGCCCACGACTTGGGGCGATTTTGAATTGCATCTCTACCACCAAATTACGAATGGGCAAAAGCACATCGCTTTGGTAAAAGGAACCTGGGAAGAAGACGAACCGGTTTTGGTGCGCGTGCACAGCAGTTGCCTTACCGGCGATATTTTTGGAAGTTGCCGCTGCGACTGCGGACCGCAACTCCACGCCGCTATGCAGCAGGTGGAAGCCGAAGGAAAAGGCGTGGTGGTTTACATGAATCAGGAAGGTCGCGGAATTGGGCTATTGAATAAACTCAAAGCTTACAAACTCCAGGAGCAAGGCTTAGATACCGTGGAAGCAAATATCAAACTCGGCTTTAAAATGGACGAGCGCGACTATGGAATCGGAGCGCAGATTTTAAGGGACCTAAACGTTACCAAAATGCGCCTGCTCACCAATAACCCCAAGAAGCGAGCGGGATTGGTGGGGTACGGACTTGAGATTACCGATATTGTGCCCGTAGAGATTCATCCCAACAAGCACAATCAGCGCTACCTGGAAACCAAGCGCGATAAGATGGGACATCAGCTTAAGTTTAAGGGAAGCGATAAGGTTTAAGGTGCTTCCTGCGCTTCGTCGTTTTGAAATAAGGTTTTTACTTCGCGGAAAAATTCATCCATCGTATCGAAGTCTTCCTGGTAAATCAAACCCACACCCTGGGTGTAGATCGAACTCGATGTAGAAAACACTTCGTAGGGATTGGTTTCGTTGAATACTTTCAGCCTGATCTTTCCTTCTTCCGTAAGGGCATACTCCAGCAAAAAGTCGCCGAGAATTCCGCTTCGGCCTTGCGTGTATTGGGTTTCGGATGCGGAAGTTACACCAAAGTTTCCGCGCACGGTGAGCCGCTCGTTGAAGAGCTGTGTGCTCAGCGCAACCGCTATTTCCTGATTGCTTATTTGATCGCCGGGGCGGTAATTCACACCGATATCAAAGTCATTGCTAATTTCCGATAGCCAGTTGCTAATTTGCGTGCTCACAAAATCGCTCGTAGTTGCGGAGCCCAATCCACCCACTCCCGAAGCGGCCTGGTTCTGCTGATCGGCAGCGGCAATCGGCAGAAAACGGTTTAAGATAAGGAGCGCAAAAACCTGCTGATTGAGCTGTTGGGTAGTACTCACTACGCTGGCCAATTGCGAGCGCTCGGTTTCGGTGGCCTGCGGCAATTCAATATCGAAGTTGATCGTTGGGTTCATCAATTTCTCGCGTAGGCGAAGCACGACGTTTATGTCTTCTCTGCTTCGGTACACTTCCTGATTCTCCACCATAATGGGAAACAGCGGAGCGCGAACCAGATAGGAAGCCGATAGGTCAATGTCTGCATTATACGGGTCGCCGTACCATCCAATAATCCCGCCTTTGCGAAGGGTGAAGCGCTTATTGATCAGGTTTTTAAGTGTAAATAAATAATCTCCTTCTTCAATTTCGTACCGCCCGAACATCAGGAATTCTCCGGAAGGCGAAATCTCAAATGTGAGTTTGCCGCTCCCTCTTCCGCGAAGAATATCGCCGGTTTGCTCGTCGAAAATAATCTGCGCTTCGGCATCGGTTGTGGCATCTATGTTTAAGCGCATCGATATTGATTTCGAGAAAACCCTGATACCCACCTAGCTGAAGCTCGCCGGAAGCGTAAGCCGTACCGAAATAGGTGTCGTTGTTCTGGCGTGTGGTATTCATCAGGTAAAAGTCATTTACCGTGGCAAAAATGTCGTAAGTCCAGTTTTTGAAGTTCTCGTGAAACGCCGATGCCACCACACTTCCCTTTTGCCCGCGCGAGTCGTAAATGGGTTTGTAATCTATCCCAAACCAATCTTCTTCTACCCTTACTTCGTCAGAAAATTCAAAATAAGTATTCAGGTATTCTACTTTAAACCGCGCCCGGTCAAAATCAATAAATCCGTTTATCAGTGGCTTATCAAAACCGCCCTTAACTGAAATCTCTCCGTTTGCCTTTCCCGAGTAATCGTTTACTTCGGGAATATCGAATGCGTTGAGCACATCAAGATCAAAATCTGATAGAACCAGGCTTCCGTCGAGCGGTTCGTCCTCGCCGATATTGTAATCTCCATTAAAAGCAATAAGCTCCTGATCGCTCACTTTTAGATCGCCGCGGATGTCGAGTTTCTTTCCCTCGCCCACATAATTACTCGTCGCCGAAATATCGCCGATTTCATAACCCTTGTAGCTCAATCCGGTAAGGCTTCCATCGGCCTTTATAGACCGATCGTTGTAAAAATCGCGAATATTGGCTTTCAGGTCTATTATCCCACCGATATCAGAGAGCGCGCCGCCGATAAGCGTATCAACGGCGGCAATACTAAACCGACTCATCTCCAGATTGAGTTGATCGTTTACATCTTCGCTGATGCAGCCGAATATCCGCAATTCCTGATCGCGATGGGTTATTGCGAGTTCCTCTACGCAGACCTTCGAACTATCAATATTAATTACAGACTCGTTTTCGAAGTTCCACATGGTTTGATCGCGGCCGATAAAGCCCGGCTTTAGCTGAATTTCCATCGATTTCCGATCGATTAAAATCACCCTGCCTTCCAGTTCTCCCTGCGAAGATTCATCGCGGTTAAACCAACCCAATCCCACTTCGGCGATATCGGCGTAAGCTTCGATATCGGCGTCCAGGTTTTCGATCTCAAAATCCTTAAAAGCCATTTGGCTGGCGTAGATGCGAGCTTTTACCACTTCACTTATTTTACCCGCATCCATATTTATATTTTCGAAAGCGAAATCGCCGTACTTTATAAAGTCGCTCTTTATGTATAAACCAAAACTTCGATTGGTGGAATTGTAAGATCCAAAAGCCGTTGAATTTGGCGCAAGCGTGAACCCGGGGAATAAGGTGCGCGAAATCACACCACCGGCCTTGTAGTTGATATTGAAATCAAACTCTTCCCTTTCGCCGATGTAGGGCTGCTGAACCAGCGAAGGCATAACTTCGCTTATGAGGCTCAAAAAACTCTTGGGCAGGGCATCTACATTAAAAGCCCCGGTAATATTCACATCCGCCACATCGCTCGTAAGGCTAATTTTTCGATTCTCCATATCTCCGAGTGCGGTGAGTTGGAGAAGATTCAAAAATGCCATAGAGTCGCCACGGCAAATGTATGTTTCGTCGGCCACCAGCGATCCGTTGAATGTATTCAATGTGTTTCCATCGGCGTTCAGTGTAATGTAAGAGCTGAAAGAAATAGGCTCGGGATAGTCGAAAAGATTCAAGGCAGTGACATCAATGTTAAACACATCGGCGATAAAATTGAATTGTGGCTTTTTTTCGGAGATGTCTACCAATCCTTCAAAATCTAAATTTAGATTGGGGTCTCTACTCGAAAGTGAGCCGTTAAACCTGTTTTTTGAAATGGTTCCATCCAAACTGATATCGGTATACAGGTAGTCTTTAAAAGTCAACTCCTTCACCACCCCATCTAGCTTGGCGGAAAGGAGTTCATCGCGC
>JAIVHP010000215.1 GCA_020201045.1 Flavobacteriales bacterium | reverse complement strand
ACAACTAAGCGATAGCGACCTCACGACCAGCGGGAGCCCGAAGGGTGAGCGGAGCGAATAACTTAGCGCCAGCGATCTCACGCAGCGAAGCAAGTAATTTATAGGCGGTCTGAATCCTGAAGAATAATCGAACTCAGGTTCTTTACTCTATGGACAAACTCTAAACCGCCCTGGCCTGCAACATACGGGCTACGTATTTTCCAATTACATCAAACTCCAGATTAACCACAGTTCCCACTTTAAAAGTATGAAATCCCGTATGCTCGTAGGTGTAGGGTATAATTGCAACCGAAAATGACTCTGCACTGCTGTCGACTACCGTCAAGCTTACTCCGTTTATGGTGATGCTTCCCTTTGGAACCGTTATAAATTGCTCGTTGCGGGGATGCTCGAAAGTAAAGCGCCAGCTCCCATCATCTTCTTCCGCTTTGGTGCAGGTGCCGGTAATATCGACGTGGCCCTGCACAATATGGCCATCGAAGCGACCGGTTGCCGGCATGCATCTCTCCAAATTTACGGAGCTGCCCACTTTCCAGGTGCCGAGGTTGGTTTTATTTAATGTCTCCTTTATCGCGGTAACGCGGTGCATTCCACTTTCGCGATGAACCACCGTGAGGCAAACCCCATCGTGGGAAACACTTTGATCAATTTTTAATTCGTCGCTGATTTCCGATCTTATGTCAAAGTGGATGTTTCCACCTTCGCGAGCAATGGAATCAACTTTTCCAATGGTTTCAATAATGCCTGTAAACATGTTTCTTTAATCCAGAGTGGCCGGGTTATCAGCAAATATGCTGATATAACCGGATAAATCAATGGGCTCCAAACCGCTAAGGCGGATGGTAAATGCCCTGCAAGTGTAGAAATACGTGCCATCGGTAACCAATTCACCCGTTTGCGAACTGGTTCCATCCCAGAGAATATCGGGGTCTGTGGTGGTAAACACGATGTTTCCCCAACGATTGAACACGGTAAATTCTATGGACTCAACAGACCGGTAAGGGAAAGGTTCAAAGATATCGTTTCGACCGTCGCCGTTCGGTGTAAAAACATTGGGTAGTGTGTATTCCGGGCAATTGTCAAAACAGATGATATTGCTGAATTCGCTTTCGTTTGGGAATACCTGCCCATCGGGACGGATAGAGATGCTATCGAGGGCGGTAATGGCATAGCATCCGGCTACGGTCAACTCGGTGAAGCGCTCGTAGAAATTGTTGGTCGCCCCGTCGATGGTTTCAATAAGTTCAAATTCTCCCCCTTCCACAGGAGTGTAATAAATATTGTACTGAAGCACATCGTCGGTTTCTTCGCATTCCAGATTGGGATTCGTCCATTCCAAATCGGTAATAAATTCTACACAATCGGCGTCTCCGGTGAGTTGGGGCGGACAGGGTGGCGTGCGGTCGTAGGGCTCTGCGCAAACCTGCTGTGAGTAATTGATGAGCGTATCGTTTTCTTCTACGGCAAAGTAGGAGCCTCTACTGACGATGTAATAGCAATACGTTCGGTTGTTTACCAATCCCGTATCTACATAGCCAACGGTATCTGAAGTAGCAATCAGATCAAAATCTCCCGCTTCGTCGGTTTGCCGGTAAATGTCGTATTCAAAATTTAGCCAGGGCAACTCTTCGCGCCAGGTAATTTCCATTTGGTTATCGTTTGGAATCAGCTCCAGGTAAAGTGAAGATGCCAGGTTCGACTCGGCCGCCAGTTCTCCGTTGCTGTAAAGTTCCACCCGATAGGTATGTGCCGTATCGCGGGTATTAATCAAATCGCCGTCGTCTGAAATATACGAGTCGGGTAAATCGTTTAAATCAGCTTCTACATCAGACTCCAGTACAAGCTCCGTTGCCTGTCCGTATCCGGTAGACCGCAACAGCCTGTACTGGTAAGGGCCGGGAAAAGCGTCCAAATCGAGCTCGATAGGACCGCGCCACAATACCGTATCCACTCCTGCTTCGGCGGTAACGCCAATGCTATTCTTTTTAATAATTGGAATCTCGAAGCGGATCTCGGCGCAAATTTCTTCGCTGGCATAGCTCTCGGCCCCATCGGCAAAACAAGCCACCACCATGTAGCAATTTTCCCTTCCAAAAATTATTTCGTCATCGTCGGTATAGGTTGTGTTTTGATGCCCTTCTACCGTGGCAATTTCTACGTATCCCGTGTACTCCGGCACACCGGTCTCACAAAAATCGGGTATAAAACCGTACGGATTTATACGTCTGTAAATTTTGTAAGCAACGGCCTGATCGCAAATGGCCGGATCCCAGGAAAGATTTATGGAGCTGCCCAATGGATCGGCAACCAGGTTTTCGGGCGCAGGAGCTACTACGGTTATATTAAAGGTCTCTATCGCTACCAAATCCGTTCCCGAACCGTTGTCGGTTGCTTGAATGGTTGCTTGAAAAGGCGATAGCTGAACATGAGAGCAATTGGTATTCCACACAAAT
>JAIVHP010000214.1 GCA_020201045.1 Flavobacteriales bacterium | reverse complement strand
TATTGCACCGCCGCTTACCACGGTTTCTTGCGTGTATCCGGTTACCATGGTGTACTCGGCGTAGGGTTCGTAGGCGGGGTATTCGGGGGTGCCGCCAATTTCTCCGGTTGTGATATCAATGCGGATAATCCGCTCGTTTCCGTGGTCAACAACATAGAGCCATTGCTCATCTTCGTGCAAAACCAGGTGGCTTACCACCACTTCTTCGGGGTCTTTGAGCACTTCGTCATCGGCATACCTTCTGATGATGGCGTCGGCGTGATAGTCGTTTCCCGGACCGTGGTCGTCTACAAAGTCATTCCGCACAATATCGTTGCTATAACCGTCGAAAATCCAGAACACATTGTCTTTTTCGGCGGCGATACCCTGGCAGTAAGGTGAAGTGTGCGTCATATCAAGGTGGCTTCCGTTTCCGCCTGATGGCTCGGCGTATATATCCATATCGCTAGACCAAAGCGCGGGGCCTGTAAAGGCGTCTCCTCCGTTGTGGTTAGCGTCGTATACACCGGGCGAATTCGCGAAGTTGCCGTTTTCGCTAAAGGCAATTCCCGTGGGAAGCGACATAAAGTGCCAGGCATTTCCATCGCGTTTCCAGAGTTCTGTTTGATCAGATTCTCCTGCGTTGAAAATCGTAACGGTGCTACCACCAGTGTTTTCAGTATCCTTATTGATTACCCAAAGCTCTTTATTGCTTAAAACCGGGTGAAAGTCCAGGTCGGTTGGCTTATTCACATCTTCACTCGCTCCGGCTATTGTAATTACTCCAGTCTCGGAATTTACATACTCGTCTATGATGTTGGGAATTCCCGGTCCGGCTTCCACCGTCACCATCAGGGTGTCGTTCTCGGTATTTCCATCGGGGTTTCCATTAATATTGCTCGCCCAGATTGCTACTTCGTAAACGCCAAGTTCCGAAATTACCCACGGCGTGGTGTGCTGGATGGTGGTGTTTTCATAGCTCTCCAATTCTGCATCGGCTACATTTTGCACCTGCGGTTCGCCGCCGTCAATGCTGTAGTTAAAATCAAATGAGTTGATGGTTTCTGTGCCGTAATTAAACAGCGATGCTTCCACATCGAAAGATCCTTCAGAAACGTAAGCATACAAATTCGACTCGAAAACGGAGAGATCGTATGCCGCCGGCTCGCTTGCGGTAAAGGTAAATGTAGCGCCAACTCCCATGCCGCTGAAGCTCTCAATATTGTATCCGTTAACTAAAATATCGAAGTTTATGCCGCCATCGCCCCAATCGTCAACATAAATTAAATCGTATTGCACACCTTCTTCCAGGCACCAGGGACCTTCGGTAACCGATACGTTATCGCCGTATCCACCGGGAGATTGGTTTTGAGCTCCGCCGCCGTTGCATCCCACGGCGTCGTTTCCGCCAATAAAAATGGGGTCGACATTACAGTTGTTGCCAGATGGCACCAGTTGCCAGTAACATTCGTAGCCCCAACCGTCTGTATTAACAACGATTTCCACTTCCACTTCACCCGCTTCGCACTGTGCGAAACTTTGGATAGAAGCGGTTGTAATCATAAATAATAGGAGTAAAAATTTCTTCATTTGGTTATTAGATTTAAATGGTTTTTAAGGATAATTCCTTGCTAAAATGCGCCAGTATTGGCTTCCCTTTAAACTGGAAGAACCCGTCTTGGAATCGCAAAACCGTGAATTTAATACTTCGTTGGCGAAAATTGAAGGGAATTCAGGTTTAGGATTGGAATCCCAACTGTTTAAGCTTTGCGAATCGCGACACAAGAGATCTTCAAGTCGGGTGGTGTACTTTGGCTTAATCGTTTTTAATAACGTTTAATAAAACTGCATTGCTACGTTTCAGAAGTGCGCTGTGAGTTAGTTCTGGAAGTTTCTTCCATTCAGGCGATGGATCTATAATTGCACCGGTCTTATTTTAATCTCTGCGGCCACTTATTTCTGAGATGAATAATCACTGGGATGCGCATAAAAAAAGCCTTCCGCTTAAAGCGGAAAGCTTCTCTACACTCTGTGGAATATTTTTTTCCCGAATTTCCGCTCTTCGACAAGCGTTTTAGGGCGATTTAAGCGTGAACCGGTTCCGAATCAACAACAGATTTAATTGCATCTTCCAGCGATTCTTCGCCATTTGAGATTTCAATGGTTTTGCCAAAAGAAGATTTATTGTTTAGAAGGTAAACAATGGCTTCTGCCACATCCGACCGGCTTATTTCTTTGTTCAATCCTTCTGGGCTGGTATTGGCTTTAAAGCGACTTGTTCCTTCATCGTCGGTGAGTCTTACAGGGCGCAGAATCGTGTAGTCTAAGTCCGTTGCGCGTAACATTTCATCGGCGTAGTGCTTGGCAACATAGTAAGGTTTCATGTCTGCTTTATCCCAGAATTCCCGGTTGTCGCTACCGGCTGCGCTCACCATTACAAAGCGTTCTATACCGGCCTTTTTGGCTGCTTCCATGCTGCGT
>JAIVHP010000433.1 GCA_020201045.1 Flavobacteriales bacterium | reverse complement strand
TAATCAACCTGTATCGGGCGAGTTGGTGTTTACCCACGATCCCATTTTGACTCCGGTTGATTACGATCCGGACCCCGTGAGTGTAAGTGGAAATGAAATCACTTTCGCCATCCCCGAAGTTCAGCTTGGGGGAGCAAGTAATTTCTCCATTTCTTACGAGGATGTCTCTGCCGACCTTCTGGGAGAAGAACTCACTGCATCGTACACTATTACCACCTTCGACGATCAGGGCAATGTGGCTAATACCGATGCCAGCACTATAACCGATACCCTTCTCTGCGCATACGACCCCAACGATAAATTTGGGTTTCCCCTCGGAGAAGGCCCCGAAGGTTTGATAGCTGAAGGAACGCCACTCAGGTATCGCATTCGCTTCCAAAACACCGGCAACTTGCCCGCCACAACAGTGGTTGTTCGCGATACCTTGCCCGATGAATTGAACTGGGAAAGTTTTGTGCCTCTTACCGCTTCTCATTCACATACCATCATGATGGACAGTGAAACCCGGGAAGTAACATGGACATTTGATAATATCATGCTTCCCGATAGTGCATCAGATCCGGAAGGTAGTGTGGGCAGCATTTGGTTTGATATCGAAATGAACGATTTAGATCTCGGCGATCAAATTGAGAATACCGCTTATATTTTCTTCGATCAAAATGCGCCCATTATTACCAATACATCTTTGCACACCATTTCGGAAGAGCTAAGTGTAAACGATTCCGAAAAAGCTCCGTTTATCGTTTTTCCCAATCCCGCACAGGAGGTGTTTTTCATCGGCGGAGAAGTTTCCGGTGCGCAAACGATTCAAATCACTGATCTCAGTGGAAGGGTAGTGCTTCAAAAATCTTTAAACCGCAATGGTATTGATATTTCTACGCTTAGCGATGGATTGTATTTGGTAACGATTGGTATGGGCAAAACGGTAAAACTGATGGTTGCTAAACCCTAGGTCAGATTTAAATTCGCTTTTGGGCTGCGCAATGGGTAGTAGTTTTTACCCGGATGCCTGGTTTTATGCCCGAATGATAGGCTGGAAAGACAGGGATTCTTGATATTTGTATAAGTTTACAAGTGACTTTTCAGGTGGTAATAATTCACTTTGCTAAACTAAATCTAAAGTGTGCTGTCAAAGAACTACATAATATCTTCATCGCATGAAAACTACTCCCGAACACGACGAACGCATGGCTAAAATGACCTTCGCTTCGGTATATCCGCACTACGTGACCAAAGTGGAGAAGAAAGGAAGAACCAAAGACGAGCTGCACGAAGTGATAGCATGGCTTACCGGTTTTGACGAAAATAGGCTGAAGACACTGATTGATGAGAAGGCAACGTTCGAATCCTTTTTTGAGCAAGCCAAACTCAACCCCAACGCGCAGCTGATCAAAGGCGCAATCTGCGGTTACCGGGTAGAAGATATTGAAACCCCGCTCACCCGGCAAGTGCGCTACCTGGATAAGCTGGTCGACGAGTTGGCCAAAGGCAAAAAAATGGAGAAGATACTTCGGAAAGAATAAAGCTATCTGGTTCTTTCTATCTACCGAATTGCGGAAGGTGCAGCCTGGGTGATCCGGGGCAACGTGAGTTATTGAAAACATATCACTTATTGCTAAATGTGAATTGTCTCAATTTCCTTAATCATAGAAAATATATAGGTTTACTAAGCCCGTGGTGCAGATCTCGCAGATATTTCGCAATTAAGGAAGAATTAGGATGAGATAAAAAGGCGATTTGCTAGGTTTGAAAGCTAAACGGCACATCATGTTTTATTAGAGAATTGCATTCGACATTTTCGAAATCACCAGAATTTTACGGTGAAGAAGCTGGTTGAAAAACCGATTTACAAGATAAAGAGCAATTTCGGTATTCATTTATTTCGTTATTCTATTGAAAAAGTATTGATTAACTTGCTATTTATATTTTCTAAAAACGAATTGCATTGTCTGATTTTAGAGATTTCTTTGTGAATGAATCAAAGCGGGCAAATATTTTACATTTAACTCTGATAAAGCGACAAAATGGGAAACTTACAGGTGAAATCAAGCCAACAGGTGGATGAGGTGTTCGCCGGATATCCGAAAGATGTTCGGGGTAAGATGTTGTTTTTAAGATGTTTGGTTAGAGAAACCGCCGAAGAGACCGAAGGCCTTGAAGCACTCGAAGAAACCCTGAAGTGGGGCGAGCCGGCTTTTGTAACCAAAAACGGAAGCACGCTTCGTATGGATTGGAAAGAAAAGAATCCCGGCCAATACGCGATCTATTTCCAGTGCAATAGCAGGCTGGTCGATACTTTTAGAATGGTTTTCGATCGTAAATTTCAATACGAGGGCAAGCGTGCGATTGTATTCGAAATAAACCAAAAAATACCCGTGGCAGAGCCGAAGGAATGCATCAAGGCATCACTGACTTACCACAAAGTAAAGCATCTGGATACATTGGGAATTTGATGGATGGCTTCT
>JAIVHP010000213.1 GCA_020201045.1 Flavobacteriales bacterium | reverse complement strand
GTATTGTTACAGACAAATCATCATCCGGTACTTCCCAGGTTGTGATAAACTCATTTTGAGCATGAGACATAAAACTTAATAAGCACGTGAGCGTCAGTATTATATATTTCATAATCAGCATTTTACCCTAAAATATATAAAAAATCTACGACCCTTTAATGGGATTCCCTTTATGATTTGATCCTAAAACCGGGTGCATTTACGCAACACACACTCCCGTACTTTCGCGCCCAGACACTTACAAACATCACCGCTTCAAAAACTAAATTGCAACGGGAGGTGCATTTTATAAATCATTTCCATAACTTCGAATTATGTTTCAGACAACAAACAGCTCAAACAATACTTATTTCGCCTTTTATTTTCAGGTACAAACCTAGAAAGGGCGCAACATATATAAATTTAGCACAGGCCCTTTTTGGGTCTTTTTTATTTTAGATGAAAAACAACGATCGTCAAAAAATTGCCATTCAAGGGGTAAGCGGGTCATTTCACCACATTGCGGCGCAGCACATAAGTGGAGATCGCGATGTTGAGATCTTCCCCGAAGCCGATTTTGAACCCCTGGTAAAGCGGGTTAGTACGGAGTATTGCGCTGGATTAATGGCGATTGAAAACTCACTCGTGGGCGGTCTCATTGACAATTACCGCTTGCTCCACGACTACAACGTGCAGGTAACCGGCGAAATCTACCTGCGCATCCGGCAGAACCTGGTGGCCAATCGCGGGGCTTCCATCTCAGCGCTTACCGAAGTTCACTCGCATCCCATGGCGCTCGCCCAGTGCTCCGGATTTTTTCACCGGTATCCGCACATCAAGCTCGTGGAGTCTGAAGACACCGCCGAAAGTGCCGAAAGGGTATCGAAGTCGGGGAGTAAAACCACAGGCACTGTGGCCAGCAGTCTGGCTGCCGAAATATATGGACTCGAAATTCTGAACCCGGGCATTGAGAGCAATAAAAAAAACTACACCCGATTTCTACTTCTCCGGTCGGCGGGCGAAATAAAACCGGGGCACAAGGCATCGGTAGTACTCACCCTGCCTCACGAGAAAGGAAGCCTGTACCAGCTTTTGGGGGCGGCGGAATCTGCGGGGCTCAACCTCACCAAAATTCAGTCGATGCCCATCGCGGGCGAACCCTGGAAATACCGGTTTTTTATCGATTTAATCGCCGACCACGAGCTCACGCCAGATTTTTTATTTGAAAAACTCCAGTCAAAAACAACCAAAATGGGCATCATTGGAATTTACGAACCCGGAAAACACTGCGAAGCATGATTGAGTCTGCCGATAGAATAGCAAATGTTCAGGAGTATTACTTTTCCAAAAAATTGGCTGAAATTGCTCAGCGCCGCAAAAATGGAGAAGAAATCATAAATCTGGGCGTGGGCAGCCCCGACCTTCCCCCCCACCCTTCGGTGGTAAAGGCCCTGAATAAATCGAGCAAAAAAACTTCTAACCACGGCTACCAGCCCTATCGGGGAATTCCCGAATTTCGTGAAGCGTATGTAGCGTGGTACTTTAAAACATACGGAGTTGTGGTAAATCCCACCACAGAAATCATTTCGCTGATGGGTTCCAAAGAAGGCGTGATGCATCTATCGATGGCGTACATAAATCCAGGCGACATCGTTTTGGTTCCCAATCCGGGCTACCCCACTTATGGCGCTGCGGCTAAAATTGCGGGCGCCGATGTGAGAACCTACCCCTTCCGGGAAGATAAACCCGGCTGGCCCGATTTATCAGGCTTTAGCGAAGAAGAGCTGAACCGCACCAAGATGTTTTGGATCAACTACCCGCACATGCCAACGGGACAGCTCGCCACGCCGGAGCTTTTTGAAAACCTGGTTGGATTGGCGCAAAAACACGGGTTCTTGCTCTGCCACGATAACCCGTACAACGGTATACTCAATGAAAAGCCGCTCAGCATTTTTAGCGTTAAAGAAGCCGCGGAAATTGGCGTGGAGCTGAACTCATTGAGCAAAATATACAATATGGCCGGCTGGAGAGTGGGTTGTATGATTGCAGGTGAATCGATTATAAACACAGTGCTGAAGTTTAAAACCAATGTAGATTCGGGAATGTTTAAGCCCACACAACTCGCCGCAGCGAAGGCCCTGCAACTGGAAGGCTCGTGGATGAAAGAGCTGAACGAAACCTACAGGCGCAGGAGAGAGATTGCCCGACAAATTTTTAAAGAAATCGGCTGTGCGCCTGAAGGAGATCAGGGTGGATTGTTTGTGTGGGCGCGAATTCCAGAAGATTTTGCCGATGCGGAAATGCTTTCGGAAGAATTGCTAAACAAGCATCAGGTGTTTATCGCACCCGGGCATATTTTTGGCGACCGCGGGGCAAAACATTTAAGGCTATCGCTTTGCGCCACCGATGCAGTACTGGCTGAAGCGCAGAACCGACTAAAAAATAGAAAACGATGAAAGTAGGTGTAATCGGATTGGGGCTTATTGGCGGATC
>JAIVHP010000212.1 GCA_020201045.1 Flavobacteriales bacterium | reverse complement strand
ATGCAGGGACTTATCATTTACGGAGTTGCCGGCGAAACGGGTTTTGCCCTCGGGTGGATTATCTGGTTTTCGCAAACCTTAATGATCGTTCTTTTCGGGGGATTAAGCATGATCTATATGCCGATTTACAATAAAAACCAAGCTCATGTCGCAACTGGAATTCCTAAAACATAAAATCACTTCGCCCGAAGACCTGCCAAAGCTCATCGCCCGCTGGCGCGTAAAAGGACATCAGGTTGTTTTTACAAACGGGGTTTTTGACATCATCCACAAAGGACACATCACGCTGCTTGCTGCCGCGGCCGACATGGGCGACAAACTCATTCTCGGCCTGAACTCAGATCAATCTGTACGCACCCTGGGAAAAGGGCCCGACCGCCCCGTTAACCGGGGCGAAGACCGGGCATTTGTGCTGGCCGGACTCGCCTCAGTGGCGGCAATCGTAGTGTTTTATGAAGGCACCCCGTACGAGCTCATCAAAAAAATTGAACCCGATGTATTGGTGAAAGGTGGAGATTACGACCCCCACCAAACCGACCCCGAAGCCAAGAACTACATTGTGGGAAGCGATATTCAGGAATCAAACGGCAAGGAAACGGTGGCCATACCCATTGTAGACGGGTATTCCAGCACATCGATAATCCGCAAAATAAACCATGGCTAAAACGAAAACGGCTTTTTTCTGCGGAAACTGCGGCTACGAATCGCCAAAGTGGCTGGGCAAATGCCCTTCTTGCAACGAGTGGAATACCTTTTTGGAAGAAACCATTGCAAAGCAGAACAAAGGCGCCCGCCCCACCGAGCGAAAATCTACCGCTAAAGCGCAACCCATTACTACGGTTCAAATAGACCGGGTGCGGCGGTTTTCATCGGGCGATGCAGAACTCGACCGGGTATTGGGGGGCGGAATAGTGCCCGGATCACTTATTTTAATCGCCGGAGAACCCGGAATAGGGAAGTCTACCCTGATGCTGCAAACTGCCGTTCACAAGCAAGACCAAAAGGTGCTTTACATCTCGGGCGAGGAAAGCCTCGAGCAGGTTACCCAACGGGCAAAGCGGATTGGAAACCTCAACGAAAACTGCTTTGTGCTTACCGTAACCGATCCCGAAGACATTACCGCTCAGGCGGAAGAGCTGCAGCCCAATTTTGTAGTTATAGACTCGGTGCAAACCATGAATGCCGAATGGCTGGATTCATCTCCCGGTTCGGTGAGTCAGATCAAAGAAAGTACCGCATCGCTGATGCGCTTTGCAAAAGAGAGCGGGATTGCGGTTTTTCTCATCGGCCACATCACCAAGGAAGGAAACATCGCCGGGCCTAAGGTTTTGGAGCACATGGTAGATACGGTTGTGCTTTTCGAAGGCGATCAACACCACTTTTTCAGGCTTTTGCGCTGCACCAAAAACCGATTTGGTTCTACCCACGAACTGGGAATTTACCAGATGAACAGCAACGGGCTGCGCGCGGTGGAGAATCCGAGTGAGATTTTGCTAAACCGAAACAGCGAGCAGCTCAGCGGCTCTGCTCCGGCGGTAATTGTAGAAGGCATTCGGCCGTTGATCATCGAAGTGCAGGCGCTGGTAAGTTCGGCAGTGTATGGCACGCCCCAGCGATCGGCCACGGGATTTGACGTTAGACGGTTGCACATGCTCCTGGCGGTGCTCGAAAAGCGCTGCGGATTTAAACTCGCTACACGCGATGTATTTTTAAATATCGCTGGGGGTATTCGGGTAAACGACCCTTCTATTGATCTCGCCGTAGTGGCGGCAATCCTTTCATCGAGCGAAGACCTGTCTATTCCAAACGACGTTTGCTTTGCGGCAGAAGTAGGCCTTTCGGGCGAAATAAGACCCGTAAACCGAAACGAACAGCGCGTGGCAGAAGCCGCCAAGCTCGGGTTTAGACGCATCTTTATCTCGGGAAATCAGGAAGAAATGCCCAAACCACCCGGTGAAATTGAAATTGTGCGGATCAAAAAAGTTCAGGACCTCCTGCGGGAAGTCTTCAACTAAGCTATTTCCGTTTAATTATCCAATATAATGAGCGTGAGCATCCTCCCCCTAACCCCGTTATTCCTTTCTCACAGCCGCACGCACCGGCTAGTCAGCATCTCCGCCAACGGCTGATGAGCTTCAGCCTCAGGCAGACCGGCCCTCCCTGCGGTCACTCGGTTCAAAGGGGGAATGCCCAGTATTTAAGGGAAGAGCCCGGTATTGTCCAATCGCGGTTGAATCCAGATATCCAACAATCTATTGAACTTACGGCCATTTTTCACTTTTGAATCGGAGCGCAGCGCAGATCCCGAAGGATTTCGGGACTTTCTACTTTTTGTCAGTCTATTTCAGGACGTGTCACTTTTCCACTTTTACCCATTCCACCGCAAATGGAGTCGTTCCCCCTTTGGAGGGGGTTAGGGGGAGGATAACTCCGAAATCTTAATTTTTATCTCATTCTCAACCCATTTTAAATGATCAAACA
>JAIVHP010000292.1:2847-17871 GCA_020201045.1 Flavobacteriales bacterium | reverse complement strand
GGTTCGCAGAGCGTCTCTTTCATCGGGAATTGAATCGAGTAGGGGTGAAACTTCCCGCTCCAGCCACTCTCTCCCAAGCGATTTGGGCCCGGATAAGGCGTAAAATGGAAGTTCGTTGAGCTGATTCAAAACGGATTGAACGATTTGTCCCTTGCCGGCTTCAACTCCGTCTTTGTCATAACTCATCCCCAACTTTTCGGCCAGTGCATTCATGGCGATGTTTACCGGGCATATATCAAATGCATCGTAGGCGCCTTTTGAATTTTTCACACTGGCGTTTGCGAATCCACCCAGATTAAGGCAAGCGTCGTAGGATGAGAAAAGTATTTGATCTCCAACGGGAACAAGGGGGGCGCCCTGACCGCCCAGGGCGACATCCAACCTCCGAAAATCTGCTATGCATGGTATTCCAGTTTCAGCCGCCACAATATTTCCGTTTAGCATTTGAAAGGTGAAATTCGATTCGGGCTGGTGAAAAACAGTGTGGCCGTGGCATGCAATGAATTGGGGGGTATGTTCGAGCGATTTAATGAACTCCACGAGTTTTTGGGCTACAAAATTCGAGTAAACCTGTTCGGTTTTGAGCAATTCCATCCCGCTTACCTCGGGTGCCTTTTTCAGCTTCTGTAAAATTTCTTCGGGGTACGGAAAATGACAAAAAGAGAGAAGTTTGAACTTGGCGGTATCTTCGAAATTGCAGAAAGCAAAATCGAGTCCATCGAGCGAAGTTCCTGACATTACCCCAATTCCGCGTGTTAAACCATCCATGTTTGCAGGTGTTTTATGTAGAGAAATTTATTTCAGGAATACCTTAAATTTGCACCACCTGAAAATAAACCACAAGAAACAATGAATTTTGATTTAACCGAAGAGCAAATTGCAGTTAGAGATGCGGCGAGGGATTTTGCACAGAATGTTTTGAAGCCGGGAGTAATAGAACGAGATAACGAACAGCGATTTCCTAAAGAAGAGATCAAGCAATTGGGAGAGCTCGGATTTATGGGGATGATGGTAGACCCAAAATACGGCGGTAGCGGTATGGATACCGTTTCGTATGTTTTGGCCATGGAAGAACTTTCAAAAGTTGACGCTTCGGCTTCTGTTTGCGTTTCGGTAAACAACAGTTTGGTTTGTTGGGGTCTTGAAAAGTTTGGAACAGAAGAGCAAAAAGAAAAATATTTAAGGCCACTCGCCAGTGGCGAAAAAATAGGAGCCTTTTGCCTGAGTGAACCGGAAGCGGGTTCAGACGCCACTTCACAAAAAACAACAGCAATCGATAAAGGCGACCACTATTTGCTAAACGGTACAAAAAATTGGATTACCAACGGAAGCACTGCATCTATTTACCTGGTTATGGCGCAAACAGATGCCGAAAAGGGCCACCGCGGTATCAATTGCCTGATCGTGGAGAAAGATATGGATGGTTTTATCGTTGGTGCAAAGGAAGATAAGCTCGGTATTCGCGGAAGCGACACCCACACTTTGATGTTTGATGATGTGAAAGTGCCCAAGGAAAACAGGGTCGGAGAAGACGGATTTGGATTTAAATTTGCCATGAAAACGCTCTCTGGCGGACGAATTGGTATTGCCGCGCAAGCTTTGGGAATAGCAAGTGGAGCTTTCGAACTGGCAATTGCATATAGCAAGGAGCGAAAAGCTTTTGGAAAACCGATAAACGAGCACCAGGCTATTGCCTTTAAGCTCGCCGATATGGCCACAAACATTGAAGCTTCCAGGCTTCTTTGTCTAAAGGCCGCTCAACAAAAAGACGCCGGTGAGAATTTTGACCTGGCATCGTCTATGGCTAAACTATTTGCTTCTAAAGTTGCAATGGACACCACGGTAGAAGCCGTTCAGGTTCACGGCGGCTACGGCTTTGTAAAAGAGTACCACGTAGAGCGCCTTATGCGCGATGCAAAAATCACCCAGATTTACGAGGGAACCAGCGAAGTACAGAAAATTGTGATCTCGCGGTCGGCTTTAAAAGCTTAACCTGGTGTCTGTCCATAAAGTCCGATAGCTGCGTTGCGCCTGCCTACCATGCCTTCGGCAGGTTAACCTGCCGAAGGTAGGTAAACCGGCCACGCAGGCCTGCCTCCCGGAGGGTGGCTTGCTCTCGAACTTTCTGGCTCAACCACTCGAGTGTGTTGACAAACCTTAACCTAGAGAAAATCTATTACCTTTTCCATTTGGATAGAGCGGCTGCCTTTAACGAGGACAGCCGTTTTTCTTTGCGGATTTTTTTCAAGCCAGGTGGCAAGAGTTTCAGAATCTGGAAATACCGGAAAGTCAACGCAATCGCATTCTGAAAAAAGTTTACCTACCAGCATAGCCGGAATCTCATATTGCCTGAGCTGGTCTATCACCTTTTGATGCTCTTCGCGTGCGGTTTCTCCCAGCTCATTCATCTGCCCCAGTAGGGCGAGCTTCTTCGGGTGCTTAAACCGGGCCAGGTTTTTTATTGCTGCTTCTACACTCGTGGGGTTCGCATTGTACGCATCCAGAATGAGTGTATTGTGAATTGTATGAGTGAGTTGAGAGCGATTATTCGATGGGCTGTACGATTCCAGAGCCGCTTTGATCTCGTTGTGACCGACTTCAAAAAATCTTCCGATACAAACGGCAGCGAGCATATTGTAGAAATTGTACTCGCCGACTAATTGGGTTTTGATGAGTTCAGAAGAAAACTCCCCTTGCGAATAGCTAAAGGAAAGTTGCGCTTCTGAAGGCGCCATCCGCCCGGTTATAAAATGTTCTTTATCTGTTCCAAAAAGCGTTCTTTCAAGGTTTTTAGAAAGATCGAGAAGAACGGCGTCATCGCCGTTTACAAATAACTTCCCCCCCTTATCAGAGATGTGATCAAAAAGCTCACTTTTCCCCTTTTTCACTCCTTCAATACCGCCAAAACCTTCGAGATGGGCTTTGCCAATATTGGTGATCATTCCGTAATCTGGATTGGCAATTTTAGAAAGTGCAGCGATCTCGCCAACGTGATTGGCTCCCATTTCAATCACGGCCATTTCCGTATTCTGTGGTATGGCGAGAAGGGTTAGGGGCACACCGATATGGTTGTTGAGGTTTCCAGACGTAAATGCCGTTTTGTATTTCTTACCCAGCACCGCCGAAATCAATTCTTTATTTGTCGTTTTTCCATTGCTGCCGGTAAGGCCGATCACCGGAAAATTAAAAGTCTCACGATAGTGAATTGCCAGGTGCTGAAGGGTGGTTAATACGTCGTCAACAAAAAATACTTTTTCCTTTCCCCGGTTTTCAGCAGAGTCAGATACAACTGCCACGGCACCTTTTTTTAAGGCTTCGTCAGCAAAGGTATTTGCATCAAAATTAGGGCCTTTTAAACAGAAGAAGATCGAGTTACACGGATCTTTCCGCGTATCGGTAGAAACACTTGGGTTGGCTAAATAGGTATGGTATAATTGGTCTGGTAACATGGGTGCAAATTAAAAACCCGAACGGTAAATCCGTTCGGGTTTCAAAAATAATTTAAAAATTGTTTGGCTATTTTTGGCTGAGTCCTACCGGGCTACCTACGCGGTCCATCGCACACCTAAAACCTATCGTTGCTGTTGCTTTTCGCTCGTCCATAAACCTTCTTGTTCCTGGACTTAGATAATAAGCGCGATCTCGCCAGCTTCCGCCTTTGTACACCCTCGCCCTATTGCTTACAAGTGTTGTGCTACCGTAATCGTACATGCTGTTTTCGTTTGCGGTAGGACTCTCGTATGAAATGCTCGATTCCTGATCGCCATCGAGGTAATTGATGTTATCGGCCAATCGGTAGTTATCTCTATCTATATTCTCTTCTGGACGTACATTTCGCATACGCAAATCTCCGGGCGTATCCTGAACGAATTGTCCGAGTCCAGAGATGAGTTCCGGTGCGATTCGCACATTGCTCGATCGGATCTGTTGAATTCCATCTCTGATAAGCGTGTATGCTTCGTCTTCTTTACCTTCTTTAAATCGCTCATCTGCCTGTTCAGCAAAAGAATTCAAATTCTCCATGAGCTGTGACTCTTCGGGGTTCAATTTTCCTTTCGTAAGTTCCGCAAAGTCGCGTAAATACGTCAAAACGCCTTCGATATCGTAAGTTACAATGGTCAATTTATCATCGATATCACCTTCGCTATTCAGCGCTTTCGTCTTGTAAACATTTCCTCTGAAAGGTCTAAATTCGTCTTTGTCTTCGTGACTAAGTGGACGGTACACGTCTAACACCCATTCGCTTACGTTACCAGCCATATTGTACAATCCGTAGTCGTTTGGTTGGTAGCTAAACACGGGCGCCGTAACATCGGCATTGTCGTTAAGCGAACCCGCAACACCCATGTAATCGCCGCGGCCACGTACAAAGTTTGCGACAAATTCGCCGTAGTATCGGCTGTTATTATCACCATCGCGAACATAGTGTCCATTCCAGGGGTAAACTTTTCTTTCGGTAACGAGTTCCTGAAAGGTGTTCCCAACCAGACCGTAGGCTGCAAATTCCCACTCCGCTTCGGTTGGGAGTCGGTACCTTGGGAGAAGAATTCCATCTTCCATCCGCACATTTCTAAATTCCTTATCGGGATCTAAATCCGGTAGACCATCTACGCGTTTTCCGCTTTCGTATTGGCCGGCGTAATAAGCATCCGTGCTAAAGTGATCTTCGTTGTACTGTTGCGGAAAGTGCTCAAAAAGCCCTTCGCGTATCAAAATAGCTTCGTTTACCCTATCAGATCTCCAGGCGCAAAAGTCATTTGCCTGCAACCAGTTTACACCTACTACGGGATAATCGTGGTAGGCAGGGTGGCGCAGATAATAATCAACGTAGGGCTCGTTATAGGCGAGTTTCGATCTCCATACCAGCGTATCTGGCAGCGCTTTGTCGTAAATTTCGGGGTAGTCTTGTCCGTAAACGCGCTTTAACCAATACAGGTATTCCAGCCAGTAAACGTTCGTTACTTCTGTTTCGTCCATGTAAAATGACGAAACCGTGGCGCGGCGTGGAATGTTATTGAACTCTTCCATTACCATCTCTTCGGTAGCTCCCATGGTGAAAGTACCACCTTCTATAAGTACAAGCCCGGGGCCTGTTTCTTGTTCGTAGTAGGGAACTTTTTCGAAACCACCGTTTTTGGGGTCGTTGTAATTCCATCCTGTAGAGCTCGATGTGTCGTAGTTACAAGAGCCCAAAACAAAGGTCAAACCGGCTAAAGCTAGTATGGATAATACGTTACTTGGGTTGGTTTTCATGTTATTCTTTTCTATGCAGGTTATTCAGATAAACTAAAACTGCGGACAATTTATTGCCCTGAATTTCTTTTTCTGTGGTCTACAGTTGAAGTTCAATGCAAAGGAAATCTCGTGAGATCCCGCTGTTTGGGTAGTAAGTTTGCTCGTTGTAAGGTCGTAACTGTAACCTACCTTAAAACGATCTGTCTCCACACCCAAAAGTACAATAAATGAATCTTCAAACCTGTACCAAACACCTCCAATAAGCGGCCCGCGCTTCACGTATGTACCGATATTGAACTGTTCAAAGCCAAATTGTCTTTGGTACAAGAAGTTAGGGGAAATCGTTGTATTACTGATACCCTTCACGTCCTTGTTAATCGGAATCGTCGCTCCCGCGTGAAACGTGTACTTTCGCTCTAAAGGTGCTTCTGCCACAATTAATGATTCGTTTGGTTCAAATAAGTGGTGTACGGCAACTCCCGCATAAAAGTTCTCACCAAATACAACTGCACCGGTAGAAAAGTCTACATTATCTACATTATCGCCTCGCGGTTGATCTTGTGATTCATAGATAAAACCGCGTCTGGGGTCAATCTGATCGCCAAAAGTGAGGGAATTCCAGTCGAGTGATCGCTGAAAATAGGTGGCTTGAAAACCTACCACCGCCTGAGCAACTGCCAATACAATTGTCCTTTTCAACATATATTCCGGTAGAATTGCAGTTTTTTTTGAAGCACCAATTATACGAATTTTTTTGAACAAGCGTTTTTTCTGCGATTTCATTGCGCAATATTGTCAACCCGCATTCGTTTTTGCTTTGTTTACGGTTAAATTTACTCAAATCTTACCATCTCTTCCTAACATTGCACGGAGAATTATTTGATGAAGATTGTATAGTATTTGAGAATTCTTGGAATTGAAAATGGTTAAATACATCTTAAGTCTTTGCATTGCCGCGTTTTACGGGCTGTTTGCTTACGGCCAGCAAAGCCAAAAGTTTAGTGTAGAATGGGCTGCCGAAAGTCCTGAATTTTCGTTGGAAGAGACGAAGTTGAATATTCCAACCTGTAATTCATGTGTGCATTCTGCCGAAAAGGGAAATATGCCCTTTTATACAGGACGCATAAAACTTCCCAAGGGGTATTCTGCAATTGGCGTCTCATTGAATATAGTTTCTACCGCACCGGTGAAAGACGATTTGAGCGCCCTAAACGCCTACAGCGCCGATGCATCCGATAGCTTTAACTGGTATTCTAAAGATTCAAGAGGAGAGCAGGTTTTAGTTTTTGATTTCCCGGCTCTTCATTCTGCCGGTGGGGGTAATTTGAAAAAAGTGACCGAATTTGAAATTATTTTTAGGCAATCAAGGATTTCTAACCGCTCTAAAGCTGCAAGTTTTACACAGAATAGCGTTCTGAGTCAGGGAGATTGGTATAGAATTGGGGTGACAGAAGATGGGGTTTACAAAATTACAAGGCAAGACTTGCTCGACCTGGGAGTGGATGTCGGCAACCTAGACCCACAAACCTTAAATGTTTACGGCAATGGATTCGGGCAATTGCCTTTTGATAACAGCATTGACCGTCCCGATGATCTTTTACTAAATAATATATATGTAGAAGGGGAAGGCGATAATGTATTCGACGAAGAAGATTACATCCTGTTTTACGGTAAGGGGCCGCATAAATGGGTTTACAATGATGATTTGAGTTTATTCGATCACGAAAAACATCAGTTTACAGATACCTCGTATTACTTTATAGGTATAAATACCGGCGACGCCACTTCCCGGATTCCAAATATTTCAACTTCTGGAAGTTCTCCAAACTTCACGGTAAATCACTTTAACGATTACGTTTTTCACGAGTCAGACCGCGAGAATATGATAAAAAGCGGCAGCGAGTGGTACGGAGAAAAGTTCGATGTGCAAACCACTTATGTTTTTACCGGCGATAAATTCACCTTTCCGAATTTGCTGGCCGACACCGAAACGGTGGTTCGCGCCAATATGATTTCCCGCTCGACGGTTTCAGGAAATGCGGGGTTTATCCTCAGTGTAAATTCTGAATCAGAAAGTACTACTTTTAGCGTTGTTGGAACGGCTTCTACTTCCCGTTATGCGCATTCAAGAGATTTGGAAGTTCGCCTTTCAAACGCCAGTCCCACCCTTAATATCACATTAGAGTACGAAAAGGATGCTCCGTCTTCTGCCGGTTGGTTGAATTGGCTCAATGTGAATACCCGAAGACAACTGCGCATGACGGGAAGCCAAATGACTTTTAGAGATGCGAATACGGTAGGAGCCGGTAGAGTTTCCCGATTTCAAATGACCAATGCATCTAACGTGGAGGAAGTTTGGGATGTTACTGAACCCGAAAACGTGCGGCGCATTCAGTTTGAGCGAACGGGTGGTCAGCTTCAATTTACCCGGCCTACAGAAGTGCTCCGCGAATTTGTAGCCTTTACGCAAACCAATTTGCGCCCCGGCTTATTTGGAAGGGTGGAGAACCAAAATTTGCACGCCCTCGGCACATCCGGACGGGTTGACATGGTGATTGTTACCCCGGGAAGATTTAAATCAAAGGCCGAGGAACTCGCCGATATTCACCGCAACTACGAACGCGACCCGCTGAACGTAGAAGTGGTATCGCTGGGGGCAGTTTACAATGAATTTTCATCGGGAATGCGCGATATTACGGCAATTAAGTGGCTTATGAAAATGCTCTACGACCGCGCGAACGGAGCCGAAGAGCTTATGCCTAAGTACTTGCTTCTCTTTGGAGACGGCTCTTACGACAACCGCAACTTTACGCCGGGAAATACCAATTTAATACCGACCTATCAATCTGAGAATTCGCTTGATCCGGTGAGTTCCCACGTTAGCGACGATTACTTTGCTTTCCTTTCAGACGATGAGTCGGACGGAAGGTTAGATCAGCTCGATGTGGGCGTAGGGCGCCTGGTGGTGAAGAATATAAATGAAGCTACATCGGTGGTAAATAAAATCAGAAGGTATATGGAGGTAACTCCGGCTACTTTCGATGACGAGTGCACCGTATGTGGCGATGACAATACCAATCGCGGAGATTGGAGAAATGTGATTGCCCTGGTTGCCGACGACGAAGATGGGAATGACCACATGCGCAATTCCAGAACCATCAGCGAACAGATTCTGGAGTATACCAGAGATTATAACCTGGAGCGGATTTTTACAGATGCATTCCCACAGGAAATTACCCCGGGCGGTGCGAGGTACCCATCTGTAAACCAAGCTATAGATAGACGCGTGCAGAAAGGGGCGTTTATTGTAAACTACATCGGCCATGGAGGGGAATTGGGCTGGGCGCAGGAGCGGATCTTAGACGTTCCCACCATTTTGGAGTGGGATAACGGTGCGAAACTTCCGATTTTTATGACGGCTACCTGCGAGTTTTCGCGTTTTGATGATCCGCTTCGCACTTCGGCTGGAGAGTACGTACTCCTAAACGGAAACGGGGGAGGAATAGCTTTAATGACTACCACCCGATTGGTCTATTCAGGACCCAACTTTTCGCTTACGAGCAATTTTTACGACGCTGTGTTCGATAGGCCGGATGATGAAATTGTTGCGCGAATTGGAGATATTAGCCGTACAACCAAAAATAATGCGGCATCAACATCTTCTTCAAATCACAGAAATTTTTCGCTTCTCGGCGATCCTGCTCTTCCACTGGCCATCCCGCAAGACCGACTTGAAATTACCAGCATTACAGATACCCTCGGAAACCCCATCGATACCTTAAAATCCCTCGGTGTAGCGCGGGTGCAGGGCGAAGTGAGAAATGAATCGGGTACGGTGATTTCCGGTTTTACCGGGAATGTAACAGCAACCGTTTACGACAGGGTAGAAACCAAGGTGACCCTGGCAAACGACGGCGGTAACCCCTTCACGTTTCCAACACAAGAAAATATTGTTTACCGCGGAAATGCAGAAGTAATCAACGGACAGTTTCAATTTGATTTCGTCATCCCGAAAGATATTTCGTTTGCAGTAGACACCACGGCGCGAATAAGCCTTTACGGGATTTCAGAACTCGGAGATGCAACTGGATTCAGGGAGCAGCTAAATATCGGCGATCGAGACGAAAATGCAGTCGACGACGGACAGGGCCCGCAGATGGAGATTTACATGAACGACGAGAATTTTGTAAACGGCGGCTATACAAACGGAACACCTATTTTGCTCGCCAAAATTTTCGACAACGACGGAATTAACACGGTAGGAACTGGAATTGGCCACGATATTTCGGCTATTCTCGATGGAAATACAGCCAACTCCATCATCTTAAATGATTTTTACGAATCAGACCTTAATACGTACAAAAGTGGAAAAGTGCAATACGATTTCGACAAACTGGAACCGGGAAATCACAAGCTCGAACTCAAAGTTTGGGATGTTCACAACAATTCCAGCAAAGGAGAAATTGAGTTTATTGTAGCAGAGAATGAAGAATTTGCGATTCAGCGATTGCTTAATTACCCGAACCCTTTTACCACCCATACCGAATTCTTTTTTGAACACAATCAGAGTTGTGAGTTTCTGAATGTGCTCATTCAGGTGTACACCGTAAGTGGAAAATTGGTAAAAACCATAAATACTGTATCCAATACGGATGGATTTCGTAATGAACCCATCCCATGGAATGGCAGAGATGATTTTGGCGACAGGCTCGCTACGGGAGTATACGTTTACAAAGTCTCTGTTCGAAACCCGTCTGGAGAACAGGTAGATAAGATTGAAAAGCTCGTAATACTATAATAGTGGTTAACTATTTCATTTATTTATATTTGCACCCCGCAAGAACTATTGCATGAAAAGAATAGGAATTTTATTTGGCTTTGCAGCCATCTTTAGCTTCAGCGCAAACGCCCAAAACAACTGCGACAACATTAGCGCCGGTGGCGCTGTTGGAAGAGCCGATTGCGACCAGGCCAATGCCATTACCACCGCAGTGCCCTTCCTTTTAATCAGCCCTGATTCCAGGTCATCGGCATTGGGAGACGCTGGCGTCGCCCTATCCACTGATGCGAATTCGCAGCACTGGAATGCTTCTAAATTGGCGTTCTCGGAAGAAGAAATAGGAGTGTCATTGTCGTATAGTCCATGGCTTAGACAGCTTGTAGACGATATGAGCCTTACTTATCTGGCCGGATTTATGAAGCTGAATAAAACTTCGGCGATTGGAGCAAGCCTCCGGTATTTTACCCTCGGTAACATCACTTTTACCGATGCCAATGGTCAGGTAGTAAGAGATTTTGAACCTGCCGAATTTGCAGTAGATGTGAGTTATTCCATCCAACTCTCCAATAAGTTTGCCGGTGGAATCACCGCGCGATGGATCAACTCGAATTTAACGGGTGGCGTAAACGTTGATGGAGCAGATTCGAGAGCGGCAAATGCATTTGCAGTTGATGTTTCGGGATTTTATCAAAACGATATTTCTGTGGGCGATAAAGATGCCGAGCTGGCTCTTGGAATGGTTATTTCAAACATCGGTAATAAAATTTCATATACTAACACCTCTCAAAGAGATTTCCTTCCTACCAACCTGAGAATTGGTGGTGGCTTGAAAGTTGAATTAGACGCGTATAACACGGTTGCAATTCTCTACGATGCAAACAAATTGCTCGTGCCTACACCACCCATATACGACCCTGAAGATCCCACGTTTATCGTGGCGGGAAACAACCCCGATGTGGGTGTTGCAGCGGGAATATTCCAGTCGTTTGGCGATGCTCCGGGTAATGTGCTCAGGGATGGGGACGGCGACCTCCTGAGAAACCCCGATGGTACAGCCCAGGTAGACGATGGAAGTGTATTCAGGGAAGAGTTGCGCGAAATAAACCACTCTGTAGGTTTAGAATACTGGTACGCCGAACAATTCGCCGTGCGCGGTGGGTTCTTTTACGAACCACCAACCAAGGGTAATCGAAAGTACTTTTCCATAGGAGCAGGCTTTCGATATAATGTATTCGGTTTAGACCTGTCTTACCTGATTCCCACAGAGCAACGAAATCCACTGGCCAATACCCTTAGATTTTCACTCGTATTCAATTTTAACTCTTCCGGCCCGGGCGCCATAGAAGAAAACGAATAATTCATGCAAGTACGCGTGGGCTTTGGGTTTGATGTTCACCAACTCAAAGCCGATCATCCTTTTTATCTCGGTGGAATTTTAATTCCCCACACCCATGGCGCATTCGGTCACTCAGACGCGGATGTTTTGCTTCACGTTATTTGCGACGCCTTGCTCGGAGCGGCAAACCTTCGCGACATAGGCCATCAATTTCCCGACACCGATCCCAGCTTAAAAGGAATAGACAGCAAGATTCTACTCGCCAAAACTTTCGATCTTGTAAAATCGAAGGGATTCCACCTGGGAAATATCGATTGCACCATCTGTTTGCAAAAGCCCAAAATAAACCCGTTCATTCCCGAAATGAAGGAGGTAATTGCGCGAATTTTGGAATGTGAAACAGGTCAGGTATCTATTAAAGCCACCACTACAGAAAAGCTGGGATACGTCGGTAGAGAAGAAGGCGTTAGCGCTTATTGCGTCTGTCTTATCCAGTCTTAAGTCCCGTTTTCGAGAGAAAACACCCCATGATTGTTTTATTAACCTATCATATAACTTAATCGCTAACTCCCTGATTTTGTGATAAAAGCATTTCGCGAAATCTTGAACCCGTTTCGGGGGTAAGCGAAGCAATCCCGAACTTGTTTCGGGGTAAGCGAAGCAACCCCGGACTTGCTCCGGGGCTCTCCGTCCATTCGCCATGTATCGGCGCTCAAGTGTCAGCTCTATTTTTTTAAATAATTTACGCTGAGAACAGTGAGAAAATGGACAACCAAAGCTCAAATTGATGAGTGCACCGAGGATCGCGAGCGATCAGTGAGATACCCGCCAACATTTCTCTCATTGATTTCTCACAGCGTGCTTGCACGCCTTAACGTGAAGAAAAAAGAGAAACATTAAGACAGTAAGGTTCGTTAAGGAAGCTGCCTGTTAAAGGCTTGCCGAAACTCTACTCCGCGCTATGGACTTAATGTAACTTAATACCTTAATGTTGGAAAAAAAGAAAGATTAATTAGCAATTACCTCCCGTTCTTCGGTGAGTTCGCCGTGCCTTTATGTGAAGAAATAAACAGAAACATTAAGGATCGCGAGCGATCAGTGAGATACCCGAGAAGATTTCTCTTTACAAGTTCTCACAGCGTGCTTGCACCCTTAAGCTTTTTGCGCAATCCCGAACTTGTTTCGGGGCGGTGTTCTCGCTAAAACACGCCCTTCTTGTCCCTTTTTAAGCATTTTGGGCAATCCCGAACTCGTTTCGGGGCTCACCGTTCCTCCGCCCTTCGGCGGAGCTCAAGCGTCAGCGCTAATTTTTGCTTAGGGCTATCACATAACAAAATCAATTTATTTCTGATGGTCAGTTAAATATCAGTTATCAAATTAGAGAAGAAGGCGTTAGCGCTTATTGCGTCTGTCTTATCCAGTCTTAAGTCCCGTTTTCGACAGAAAACTTCCCATCATTGTTTTATTAAATGAAGGCATTGACGCGAAAGATATGCTAGAATGAGTTCTGCTATGTATATTTGTCGGTTCAAGAGAGATATCATATGGCAACGAAGACGACCTCGAGTAAATCGAAATCGACGTCCGCACAAAAGAAAAAGTCAAAATTCGACAAGGACACCTATTTAAACTGGTATGAGAGCATGCTTCTCATGCGCCGCTTTGAAGAGAAATGCGGGCAATTATACACCATGCAGAAATTTGGTGGATTTTGTCACCTCTATATAGGTCAGGAAGCTGTTTTGGCTGGAATGGTGTCGGCGATGGAAAAGGAAGACCGCGTAATTACCGCTTACCGCGACCACGCGCACCCCATCGCCCTCGGTACCGATCCCAAATATGTGATGGCCGAGTTATTTGGTAAAACAACCGGATTGTCAAAAGGAAAAGGCGGATCGATGCACATGTTCGACAAAGAGCGCAATCTTTTTGGCGGACACGGAATTGTTGGTGCTCAAATTGCACTTGGTGCCGGTATCGCTTTCGCCGATCAATACCGCGAAGAAAAGCACGTTACCTATACGTATATGGGCGATGGAGCCGTTAGGCAGGGAATCCTCCACGAGACCTTTAACATGGCCATGACCTGGAAACTTCCCGTGGTTTTTGTAATTGAAAATAATAATTACGCCATGGGAACTTCGGTTAAGCGTTCGTCTAATGTGCAGGATCTTAGCCAACTCGGAGCCAACTACGACATGCCGGCTCTATCTGTAGACGGGATGAGTTGCGAAGAAGTTCACGAGGGTTTTGCTAAAGCAGCAGAACACGCCCGAAAAGGCGATGGCCCGTTTTTGCTCGAAATGAGAACCTACCGATACAAAGGGCACTCCATGTCTGACCCGGCTAAATACCGCACCAAAGAAGAAGTGGAGAGCTACAAGGACAAAGACCCCATCACCATCGTAAAAGAGCAGATCCTAAAAGAAAAATGGATGTCGGAAGAAGAGCTGAAGGAGATGGATAAGAAAATTAAGAAGCAGGTTCAGGAATGTGTAGATTTTGCAGAAGAATCGCCGTCGCCCGAACCTTCGGAACTCTACGAAGACGTTTATTACCAAGAAGATTACCCTTACGTAAAATACTGAGAATTTAATGGCTGAAATAGTTAGAATGCCCAAATTGAGCGACACCATGGAAGAAGGTGTGGTGGCAGAATGGCATAAGAAAGTAGGAGATAAAGTAGAATCGGGAGATTTGCTCGCCGAAATTGAAACCGATAAAGCGACCATGGAGTTTGAGTCGTTCCAGGACGGAACATTACTCCATATTGGCGTTGACACGGGCGATTCGGCACCGGTAGACTCCATTTTGGCTATTCTGGGCGAAGAAGGCGAAGACATAGAAGAGCTCCTGGAAGAGGAGAAAAAATCCGAATCTAAAAAGTCGGAGAAAAAAGAAGATAAAGACGAAGAGAAAGAAGACTCATCTGAAGAGGATGAAGAAAAGGAGAAGGACGATGACGAGCAAAAGAGCGAATCGAAAGAAGCGCCGAAGAAATCTTCTGAGTCATCTAAAACTTCAAGTGGCCGCATAAAGGCATCGCCACTGGCTAAGAAGCTCGCGGCCGACAAAGGCGTTGACATTTCGGAAGTGAAGGGCAGCGGAGAAGGCGGAAGAATTATTAAACGCGACATCGAGAATTTCAAGGGATCAGAAAAACCCAAAGCATCGGCTGCAGCGGCATCAGCTCCAGTGGGAGAAGAGTCCTTCCGCGAAGAGCCCATCTCGCAAATGCGCAAAACCATTGCTAAGCGATTGAGCGAAAGCAAATTCACAGCTCCGCACTTCTACCTTACCATGGAGATTGATATGGAGAATGCCATGGCTTCCCGAAAGGCGATTAACACTGCGATTGAACCGGAGAAAATCTCCTTCAATGATATGGTGATCAAAGCGGCGGCGGCGGCATTGAAAAAGCACCCCAAGGTAAACGCATCCTGGACGGGCGATAAAATTCGCATCGCCGAGCACGTCCACATCGGTGTGGCCGTGGCGGTAGAAGAAGGTTTGCTCGTTCCCGTTGTGCGGTTTGCCGATACCAAGCCGATGGTGACTATAAACGAAGAAGTGAAAAACTTCGCCGAAAAAGCGCGAAATAAAAAACTGCAGCCACAAGATTGGGAGGGAAATACCTTTACCATTTCCAATCTGGGCATGTTTGGAATAGAAG